>JAEDJV010000097.1 GCA_016296165.1 Oscillospiraceae bacterium
AACTCAAACTTCGCACATTGAACGCAGATTTTCCATGAAATTGTTACTGAACAGTTACGCAAAGTTTAAGTTATTTAAGTAATAATTTTTAAATTTGCTCATTTATAGTTTTTATGTTATAATGATTTCAGAACATATTTTCTGCTTATAATCGGAGGAAATTTTTATGGTAACAAACGATAATATGTTTATAGCATTTAAACACAAGGTACTTGAGCATGTAGCGAAACTCGCCTGGAACGACAACCTTGACGAAGATCACCTTGACAGACTAAAATATGAACTTATACCTGGACCTAAGCCGGTTTACAGGTGCTGTATCTATAAAGAACGCGAAGTAGTATCAGAACGAATACGCCTTGCAAGAGGGAAAAATACAATTGCCAATCCCGATTCAAACAACGTTGTACAGGTACTTCAGGCAGCATGCGACCAGTGTCCGATCTCTACATATACTGTAACGGATAACTGTCGTCTCTGTCTTGGAAAAGCCTGTCTTAGTTCATGTCAGTTCGGAGCTGTTTCCATTGGAGACAAACGTTCTCACATTGATCCTAACAAATGCAGAGAATGCGGAAAATGTGCTGCTGCCTGCCCTTACGGAGTAATTGTACATCTGGTAAGACCTTGTAAGAAGGTGTGTCCGGTCGGTGCAATTTCATTTGACGAGAATGGTTTCTGTGTAATTGACGAGACAAAGTGTATAAACTGCGGTCACTGTATTCATAGCTGTCCTTTTGGAGCTATCAGTTCAAAAACATATCTGGTTCAGATAATTCAGGCTATAAAAAGCGGAAAAAAAGTTATAGCTATGTGTGCGCCTTCAATTGAAGGACAGTACGGCGAAGATGTAACACTCCAGTCGATAAAGAACGCTCTGCTGAAAATCGGTTTTGCCGACATGGTTGAAGTAGGACTTGGCGGAGACATAGTAGCTGCGGCTGAATCTGCTGAATGGTCAGAGGCGAAAAAAGAAGGACGAAAAATGACAACATCATGCTGTCCTGCATTTATCAGCATGCTGAAGAAAAATTACCCTGACCAGTACAGGGAAAATATGTCCGAAGTTGTTTCCCCTATGTGCGCTGTTTCAAGATATTTAAAATACAAGGATCCTGAATGTGTAACAGTATTTATCGGGCCATGCATTGCTAAAAAATCTGAAACTCTCGACAAGTCTGTAAAAGGCAACGCAGACTACGCTATAACATTCGGTGAACTTCGTGTACTTCTGCGTTCAAAAGACATTGAATTTGAAAGGACTGACGAACAGTATCAGGAATCTTCTGTCTGGGGAAAACGTTTTGCATCAGCCGGAGGTGTTGCAAATGCAGTTATTCAGTGTATGAAAGAACGCGGTGAAGATACATCTGACATAAAACTTTATAAGGCAACCGGTGCTCTTGAGTGCAAAAAGGCTCTCGCTCTTCTGAAAGCAGGGAGACTCTCTGAAGACTTTATCGAAGGAATGGCATGTCCTGACGGATGTGTGGGCGGTCCTTCAAACCACAGGGCTCCTGCCGAAATACACAAAGCGCGAGAAAAACTTCTTAACAATGCAGATGACAGAAGTATTCTTAAAAACCTCGAATCACATCCCATTGATAAATTCTCTCTTCTGCGTAATGAAGGCGACACAGAATAGAAAACATCTGATAGTTATATATAATCACGATAACGGCATCATAATTTTAATCAAATAAAAAGCACCCGGTGGACTTTAGTCTGTCGGATGCTTTTTTTATACTCACATATCTTCTTTTACCTTTTTTCTGTATTTTAGCGGAGTACACCCCATCAGTCTGCTGAAAGTCCGGATAAAATAGCTTATATTTCCGTATCCGGATTCCAAAGCAATATCAATTACGCTGCTGTCAGTATTTCTAAGAAGTTTGCAGGCTTTCTCAATGCGGCAGCAGTTCAGATACTCCGTAAAGCTCTGACCTGATTCGGTGATAAAATATTTTGAAAAGTATTTTTTTGAAAAATGGAATTCACCGGCCATAGTTTCAAGGGTGAGTTCAGATGAACAGTTTTCGTTTATATACGAAAGTATCTGTTTTAAACGTTCGCTACGCTGACGGGCGTTTTCAGTGGTTATTCCTGTCGGCTCCGTAAGTCTGCCGTACCTCACAAGCTCTGATACAAAACGAATAAGCTGGGACTTGATAAAAAGCTCATAACCGTCAAACTTCTCTGTTCCGGCCTCAAGTACAGAATTAAGTATATCTGAAAGAACAGAACTGATGCTGTCCTCAGACGAAATATACTCCGGAAACATTTTTCTGCCGTCCATAAGTTTCCGGATATTTTTATTTGCATCATCTTCCAAGGCAAATTCCAGAGCAGCCATCGGAAAAATAAAGGCTCCGTAACAAAGTTCAGTATCTTCTGAAAATATTCGGTGTAGTTCCTCCTGATTTATTATAAAGATATCTCCGGAAACTGCTGAAAAATCTGTACGGTTTACTGTCACAGTACATGTTCCTTTACGTATGAGAAGTATCTCTATGTTTCTGTGCCAGTGCAGATTTATATATACCTGACCGCCTGTATTTTCTGTTTCAAAAAATTCCATCGGGAAATTATAAGTTCCGTGACGACGTTTTTCATACAAACTACTCTTATTCATCGTTTCTCTCCTTTGGTGGAATTTGTGTTATTTTAAAGAGATATAGTGATAGAAAGAAATCTTTAATACGGATATAATATAGCACAAAGAGATTTTTATGTCAACAAGGGATGTATATTTTTCAACAAAAATAAAATGAGGTGTTAAATATGAATCAAAAAAAAGAACTTTACAAAAAACTTTTCACAATAGTTACTCCAATTGCTTTTCAGTATCTCATGGCCTCTCTTGTAAGTGCATCTGATGCTTTTATGCTGGGATTTCTTGATCAGGATTCATTGTCTGCTTCATCACTGGCGGGACAGATAGCTTTTGTATATAGTCTGTTTTACGGAGCATTTGTTTTCGGCTGCAATGTACTTGCTTCTCAGTACTGGGGGAAGAAGGATTATCTTACAGTTGAAAAAACGCTGGCAATTTCCATGAGGTATTCACTGTTTATTGGCGGAATATTTTCACTGGCTGCACTTATAGTTCCTGAAGGTATAATGCATATCTTTACATCTGATGAAAAGCTTATTTCTGCAGGTGCTGTATATCTCAGAGCTGCCTCACTTTCATATATACTTACCGGTTACACGCAGGTTTACTACGGCATAATGAAGATTTGTGACAGAGCAGGAATGAGTTCGCTTATCGGCTCTCTGTCAGTTGTTATCAACATAATACTCAATTACCTTCTGATATTCGGCATAGGTTTCTTCCCGGAATTAGGCATAGCCGGAGCTGCGCTGGCGACTGTACTTTCAAGGGTTTTTGAATCAGTATTTGTTACTGTGGTAATGCTCAGAGGAAAATGCACTAAGCTTAATATCAGAATGATGTTACGCAGCAATGGACAAGCACTTGAAAAGGACTACTGGAAATACACTTTACCTCTCCTGTTAAACCAGATAGGATGGGGCGGTGGTGTAACAATGTACTCTGTAATAATGGGGCATCTGGGTACGGACGCAACGGCTGCCAACTCAATAGCAAGTATAGTAAGAAGTATGATTGCAAGTCTTTGCTGGGGTATTGCATCCGGCGTCGGAATAATCATCGGTGGCATGCTCGGAAGAAATGAACTTAAGGAAGCACGTGAAGCAGGCGGAAGCTTTGTAAGATTTTCAATACTTACAGGGATCGGTTCCGGACTGGTCGTACTGGCCGTTACTCCCCTGCTCCTTAAAATAATCTCCCTTAATCCCCAGTCGGAATATTATCTGAAATACATGATGTTTATGGCTTCATACTACATAGTCGGAAATTCTCTCAATTCAACAATAATATCCGGAATATTTCCGGCCGGAGGAGATACACGCTTTGGCATGATATGTGATATTGTTACTCTCTGGTGCGTAGTGGTGCCTCTTGGTCTGCTTGCAGCATTTATATGGAATCTCCCTGTCCTCGTAGTAGCAGCAATCCTTACTCTTGATGAATTTGTAAAAATTCCTGCTGTATATACCCATTACAGAAAATACAGATGGGTAAACAATCTGACTGTTGAATAAACGACTTTCAGTGCATAATATATATTCAAAATGCTCCCTGAACAGTAAAGGGAGCATTTGTTGTATACAGATTTCTGCATCAGAAATTTCATTAAAATATTACTCTGTACTCTTTGTATTAAGAATAATTATCGCTGAAAAAATCAGAAGCATTCCGGCTATTTTCATAACAGTTAATTTCTCACCAAGGAAAAATACTCCCGCTGCTGCCGCAACAAGCGGTTCTATAGTTGCAAGTACTGCCGCTTTTCCGGCATCTGTTTTTTCAAGTCCCTTAGTGTAAAATAAAAAAGGTAAAACTGTGCTTACCGCTGCAAGTGCTGCTCCGCACGGAAGACTTCCGGAGCTGATAAGCTGAGGGATCTTACAGACTACTCCTGAAAAAGGCACAGAAAAAACTGAGGCCATGATAAAAGTCCAGGCAGTTATGGTAACAGGTTTATATTTCGGAAGAAGGTATTTTCCGAAAATACTGTACAATGCATATCCGAACCCTGACCCCAGCCCGAATATAATCACATCCAGCGAAACGGTTTCTTTACCATAGAACACACCGGTTACAAATGCAAGTCCTGTCAGAGTTACAGCGAGTGAAACGATTTTTCTTACTGAAAGTTTTTCTCCGAAAAGAATCATAGACAATATCATTACAAACACAGGAGAAGTATAAAGCAGCAGTGCCGGAACAGCAGCTCCTCCGGTAAGTTCAATTGCTTTGAAATAGCAAAAGTTAAAAAACACAATACTTAAGACACCGGTTCCGAAAAAAAGAGGGAGATCTCTTAATTTTATTTTAAGTCTTTTTAGGTCCCTTATAAGTAAAAACAGCACCATAATAACTGCCGAGAAAAAAACCCTTACTGAAACTATCTGCATAGAACTAAGACCGGCACTTTGCAGCTGAGTAACAAACAGTGAAATTATTCCCCATAGAATCCCTGCAAGAATTATATAAAGTGAACTTATTTGCTCCACACTCCTTTTGAGTTATTATGTGCCATTTGCAGATTAAAATGTATCTGTACGGTATAATAAATCTCTGATTCTGTTTTCATCTTTTATTTTACTAAGCTTTGTCAAGTGCTTCGGCAACTGCCTTGTTCACGAGAGAAGGATCCGCCTTCCCCTTAAGCTTCTTCATAACCTGACCGACAAAAAAGCCCGATATTTTTGTTTCTCCGTTTTTATACTGCATAACTGCTTTCGGGTTAGCCGTTAAAATTTCCTGTACTGTCGCTTCTATAAGTCCGCTATCCTCCACCTGCTCAAGATTATTTCCCTTTATATATGCTGCAATGTCAAAGTTTTCATCACCGAAAAATATCTGTTCAAATACCTCTCTCCCTGTCTGTCGGGTGATTATTCCGGAATTGATAAATCCTATAAATTCAGCAAATTTTTCTGGTGTAAGCGTAACCTTATCAGCATGAATATTATTTTCATTCATCAGATAAAGAAGCTGACTCATAAACCAGAATCTTACCTCTGATGGTGTCCGGCACAACTTTACTGTTCCTTCAAATAAATCAGCAAGTTTTTTTGACGCAGTTATTATCTCCGCGTCCTCCTCTGTCAGATTCATTTGCTCTACAAATCTCTCAGCCTTTTCATCAGCAAATTCGGGACAAACCTCTCTGTAATGATTAATCTCATCTTCTGTAATATACAAAGGCGGAATATCAGGCTCCGGGAAATATCTGTAGTCCTGTGCGTTCTCCTTGGAACGCATTGCAAATGACTGGCCTTTGACATCATCCCATCTGCGCGTCTCCTGTATTATCTTTCCGCCGTTTTCGAGAACTTCCGTCTGACGCTTTGTTTCATATGCTATGGCTCTTTCTATTGCTCTGAAGGAATTTATATTCTTCATTTCGGTACGCGTACCGAGTTTACTGCTCCCTTCCGGTCTGACTGAAAGGTTAACATCGGCACGCATAGAACCTTCTTCCATTCTGCAATCGGACACACCCAGATATTCAAAAACTGATTTTAACTTTGTAAGATATGCCGTCACTTCATCCGTCTCTCTGAAGTCTGGTTCAGAGACTATCTCAAGAAGCGGAATGCCGCATCTGTTATAATCCAGATATGTAAACTCCCCTTCAACTGAGTGTACCAGTTTTCCTGCATCATCCTCCATATGAATCTCATGAATACGTATCCTGGATTTCTTTCCTGATCTCGTTTTTATATCCACAAATCCGTTTTCTGCAAAAGGAAGATAGAGCTGGGAAATCTGATAAGCTCTCGGCAGATCGGGATAAAAATAATTTTTTCTGTCAAATCTACAGTACCTCGTTATATCACAGTTAAGAGCCAGTCCCGTTCTTACTGCGTATTCGAGTACTTTTTTATTAAATACAGGCAGTGATCCCGGCATACCTGTACATACAGGACAACACTGAGTATTAGGTGCCCCTCCAAATGCAGCTGAACAGGAGCAGAATATTTTTGTTTTAGTCGCAAGTTCAATGTGAACTTCCAGTCCAATTACCGTTTCCCATTTCATGCTACTTCACCCCCGCGTACTTTTTATGAAAATCCGTATGTTTCTGGTATGCATGTGCGGCATCGAGTACTTTTACATCTGAGAGCGCAGGTCCAATAATCTGAACACCCAAAGGCATACCGGCACTGTCAAATCCACAAGGTAAAGAAATCGCCGGAAGGCCGGCAAGATTTGCCCAGACTGTATATATATCAGAAATATACATCTTAAGCGGATTAACAAGACTCTTACCTGTTTCAGGAGCAGTGGCAGGTGAAACAGGACACATTACAAGATCATACTTCGAAAAAATCTCCGCTGTTTTTTTCATGATTACAGATTTAACTTTAAGAGCTTTCTGATAATATGCGTCATAGTAACCGCTTGAAAGTACAAATGTCCCGAGAATAATCCTTCTTTTTACCTCGCTGCCGAATCCCATGCTTCTTGAATCACAGTACATATTACTGAGGCTGCCGGAATCGTCTGACCTGAAACCATATTTTACTCCGTCATATCTTGAAAGATTTGAACTTGCTTCAGCTGAGGCAATAATATAATATGCCGGAACAGCATAATCAAAAAACGGGAGTGAAAATTCTTCAACACAGGCACCGGATTTTTGAAGTACCGACACAGCTGCCATTGTCTTTTCCGCAACTTCCGTATCAAGTTCCGGATTGGAGTAACACTCCGCTGGAATGCCTATCCTTACGCCCTTAACGTCACCTGTAAGTGATGAGAGAAAATCAGGATAATTAATATCAAGTGAAGTTCCGTCTTTCTTATCCTTTCCGCTGATAATATTCATTATTGCTGCACAGTCAGCAGCATCATGTGCAATCGGACCTATCTGATCAAATGACGAGGCGTAGGCAATAAGTCCGAAACGCGATACTGTCCCGTATGAAGGTTTAAAACCCGTTACTCCGCAGTATGCGGCAGGCTGTCTTACTGACCCACCTGTATCGGTTCCAAGCGTAGCTAATGCCATTTTTCCTGACACAGCTGCCGCCGCCCCTCCTGATGAACCGCCCGCAACTCTGTCGTTATTCCATGGATTTCGTACTGTTCCGAAGTATGATGTTTCTGAAGTACTTCCCATTGCAAATTCGTCCATATTCAGTTTTCCGATTATTACTGCGCCTGCCTTCTCAAGTTCATCTATAACTGTGGCGTTGTAAACCGGTTCAAAATTTTCAAGCATCCGTGAAGCGCATGTTGTTTTTACCCCTCTGGTGCAGATATTGTCCTTGACTGAAAAAGGCACACCTGCAAGCGGAGACAACAGTTCTCCGGATTTAATTTTTTTCTGCACTTCTTCTGCACGCTTAAGTGCTTTTTCACGGCAGAGTGTTATATACGCATTGGTTTTTCCATTTCCTGTTTCTGCTGCATCAAGCACCTGTCTTACAACTTCAGGTGAAGATATTTTTCCGTTTTTTATCGCAGCACCGGTCTCAAGTGCTGTCATATTTAAAATGTTCAAATTCTTCACCCCTATTCTACTGTCTTCGGAACTACAAAATATTCTTCATTTCTGCATGGAGCATTTTTCAGAATATCCTCCCGTTCATAAGAAGGTGAGGTTTCATCTTCCCTCATCACATTTGTTATTTCAGAAGTATGCATCAGGGATTCATTGTCATCTGTATCCACCTGATTCAGAATATCCATGAACTCAACTATTTCACTCATCTGCTTCTGCATTTCTTCAGTTTCTTTTTCATCAAGTTTTATCCTGCTCAAAAAAGCTGCATTCAAAACCACGTCTTTTGTTATGTACATCAGACACACTCCCTTTGTAGTTTTCAAAAATAAAGACTCCCGTAATGAAACGGGAGCCGGACAAATACCTTCAATAGTATTAGTCAACTTCTATATTAATGTTTCCTGATTCAAATATTTTATCATATCTGCCGTCATTGACATATCCTTCAATTTTAAATTCAAAATTTTCAATATCATCGGCGTCCAGATTATATTTTTCAAGATCTTCATTACCTACCGGTATGCTAAATATAGATTTTTTGCCGGAATAAATACTGGTTCCTGTCGAGTATGAATCTATAATACATTCATTTACCGAAGTATCAAGGGCATCAAAATTCACGTAATTTTCTGTATTGTTTTCGATAAGTATATTGTAATACAATCCGTATTTGTCTTCTCCGGCATCAACATAATTTATCTTTACGCCCTCACTATCATACAGGTTATACCCAACATCTGATATTTCATCTTTTTTCTTATTTAATGTTTTAATAACAATGTTTTCTGAATAGTCATTATTTAATATAAAACGCGTCTCCAGTTCGTTTATATTCTGTATTCCGTATTTTTCGAGTTCGCTGCAATATATTGTGATTGAATCAACTTTCTTTTTTCCAGCAGGAATATCAGCGTAAAAAATAGGATTAACCATGCAGTCGTTTACAGACATACCATCAGTACGCACTACAAGATCCTGTGATGATTTATTTTCAATCTCAATTTCCAGTTCAATAGACTGAGTGAATG
>JAEDJV010000013.1 GCA_016296165.1 Oscillospiraceae bacterium
ATATAGCCCCATATTATTATTTATTATGAATAAATACATACGCATTGATTTGTGGTATAATATATAATACAGAGAGAGGAATGGTGATTTATTTGAAACCTGATATTTCACTTAATACGGATGCAGAGATAGTCAGAACAGTAAAAGAAGGACTTAAACGTACCGGAGGATACTGCCCATGCAGACTTGAACGAAACGAAGAAAACAAATGTATGTGCAAAGAATTCCGCGAACAGATTGCTGATCCTGATTATGAGGGCTACTGTCACTGCATGCTTTACTACAAATCATACAGCAAAGGAGAATAACTCATGGCAGAAACAATAGTAACAAGAAATAATTTTATCGAAGAAGTAGAAAAGTCAGACCTTCCTGTACTTGCAGATTTTTACGCAGACTGGTGTGCCCCATGTCAGATGATTTTGCCTGTAATCAGCGAAATAGCTGAAGAGTATGCCGGCTCACTCAAGGTAGTGAGAATAAATGTTGACGAAGAACCGGAACTGACAGGATCATTTGGAATAAGCAGTATTCCGGCACTTATGTACATAAAAAAAGGACAACTCATTGGCTCACACATCGGATACATATCCAAAACAGAGCTCGAAAAGAAAATTAAAGAATGGGAATAATTTTTTCGATAACCACATCCTGTCGGCATTATTTACCGCTGGCAGGATGTGTTTTTGTTTAAACCGACAAAAAAATTATGCTATTTAACAATATTTTTAAATAATCTTGACGTATAGCATTATTTGGTGTAAAATAATGTTAACCGTAACTGGAGTGTATAATCAATTTTCTCTTACAGATACGGATATAGGGTGAAAATGTATCAAAAAAGTAAGAATGAAAGGAAGATTATTATGAAAAAGAACACTAATAAAACTACTGATAATAAAGTTTCAGTAAAAAGGAAACTCATACCTGCAGTTGCAATGCTTGCAACATCAGCGGCTATGCTTTCGACGTCTACTTATGCTTGGTTTACGATGAGTAAGGAAGTGGAAATTCAAAACATACAGCTGACCGCAACAACTCCAGGTAACGTTCAGGTTTCTCTGGGATTAGGTCAAAATACAGGTGTACTTACCCCTGCACATTCAAACGATCCACTAGGTGTTAAATTGGTTGCAGCTCCTAAAAATGACAGTGATTCACTGGACTGGTCCAACAATGTTGCATTTTATGATTATTATAAAGTTCCGAAACTTAAACCGTCATCTTCTACAACGGGTGAAAGTATATACATAGTACCTGATGATAAGATTACCAATGTAGGAAAAACAGTTTCCGACGGTACAGCTGGGGCAGCAACAGAAGCAACGATGACTCTGGTTAATCCTAAAAATTCTCCAAATGTTACTCCTGAAGGCACAGACAATCACTATATTGAGTTCCCAGTCTGGTTCAGAACTGCTGGCTCAGATGACGTAAAACTTAAAGTTGAAGTTACTGCGCAAGTTGGTGGTAATAATAGTGCTAATAAGCCAGCGGAGGGTGCCCAAAACAAACTTTACAGAGCTGCGAGGGTTGCAGTATTAAAAACAACGGATGGTTCATCGTGGACATCGGCATCAAATGTCATTCTTCCTAAAGATGGTGCTGATGCTCAGGTATTAGCAAATAAATATTATGCAAAGGATAATAGCGATAACCCGTTAGCACTTAAAAGTGCATCGGATTTCACTTCCTCAGATGAGAATAATCGTGCGGGTGCCGCTTACGGTACTGTAGAAGGATATGATGGTACTTCAGCTGTTGTTACCATTGCTGGCAAGAATTCTAATGCAGCTGCTCAATATGCAGGAAATTGCACAACAACAGATCCAGGAACTACTGACAAAATTTATGGCAATGCAACTTGTATAATGCTTAGAGTTTGGCTCGAAGGGGAAGACAAGGATTGCTGGAACGCTACAGCAGGTCAGGATTTCTCAATCAATTTAAAATTCACCGAAGTGACTCCATGATTTAGTTAATTTTATCCCCCTCCTCCTAATCGAGGAGGGGTTAAATTTTATTTGATATGATGTCATAACTTTGTGAAATTTAGCAGAAATCAGACGAAAATACTTGAAATTTATATCTCTTTATAATATAATTACTTATATATATGTTCGGAATATTTATGCTATAGGGGGTGAGGCAGGATGAAGAACAGGGATAAAACCAACATGAAAGTTTCCTCTGCTGTGAATCAGGATGAACTTAAGGTAATTAAGAGGAAGTTCATTGTTATGCTGGCGGCTATGGGGGTGCTGGCTGCAGCTATACTTGTATTTCGGTCGACTGCGTGGTTTACGAGTAATAAGGATGTATTGGGGGATGGGATGCAGATGACGGCGAGTGATACGCTGTTTGAACTGAAAACATCCGGCAGCTCAGGACTTTATGACGAGTACTTTGAAAAATTTGATTCTGAATACCAGCATGGAAACAAAACTGCTGGTGCTAATCAGAAGCTGATATGGCAGCTTTCCTCCGGAAATAATATGAATAATTACTGGACCGGAGATGGTTCACCAACCAAGGATGATCTGAATAAAATCAAAAGAATCGAATCCTCCGACTATGGTCTTAGTCCTGGTGATTATGGGCAGATAAAATTCACAATTATCCCCAATGATAAAACCCATGCATTTTCTGTGCAAATTCATCCGGAAATGACCTGTTTCAGAGTCGATTACTATACAACTGATGATAATAATCAGGGACATCTGGCAGGAGATCAAAACGACGATACCTTCGCCAGGATGGAATCAGATAAAGAAGAGGATAAGGAAGCACTAAAATTTATATCCGGTCATCTGCTTTATTTTTACGAGGCTGATACAGATGGTAACGGCATCAATGAAATGCATCTCATCGGAAAAGACGGTTTTCTTATAGAAAATATCACAGATAATACAGATGTAGTCATCTACTGGGTCTGGCCAGAAAGCTTATCCAATATTATTAATGAAGAAGTCGAGGGACTCGACGCTGCAGGATCCTCGGCACTTAAGCACTACTTTTTTGAGAATCCGGATATCTTTCTGAAAAAAGCTGAAAACGATGACTTCTCTGATATTACAATCGGTACTGATGCTACTGCTGAAGAAGTGAATGCCAAATCAGCTATTATCACAGCTGACAGGCTTATCTATTCAAGCTACAGAAGAAAGTATAATGATGCCGATCAGATAATAGGTAGCAATATTGGTTATATTTTTCTTGAGATGTCCGTAGACATAGCAAAATAAACCAAAGATTTTCCAAAAGGATTACAAAAGGAGAGAACAGTTATGAGTCAGTTGATAAAGCGTATTCTCAAACTGCCGGCTTCAAAGAAAATTCAGATTATCATTTCAATCTCACTAACCTTGTTGTTTATCATATCATTTCCTGTATTGGCATGGTTTACGACACAAAAAAAAATCGCAACCGTAGCAAAGGTGAACTCACCTGCCAAGCTATCCATAAAATCCGGAGCAAAAGAAGATATCATTCAGTTCAGGATGTCCGGAATCAATGTCGGAGATGGTACTGAGCCAGGACATAAGGACTACGTGTTCTGCGTGGAAGGTGAGGAAGTATCGACATATAAGCTTCAGATTGCACATACAACAAATATCAACTTTACATATACGCTTTATAAAGCCTATACAAATGAGGCTGGTGGTGAAGGTGTTGAGTATATAGATAATGAAGGGAATATTCATTACTACATCTGTAAGGAAAAATTTTCAAGCAATGACACATCATCTGCACTTTATGGACATTACATTAATCTTAAACCCGGGGACTTTTCCGAAAACAGGAAAATAGCAGACAATAATTACGCAGATCAGTATTATGAGAAAAGTTATGAAAACGATGATGTCATTCAGCAATACGCAGAACCGCTTTACTGGCAGACAGGGACTATTGATGCAAACTGTGAATATAAGATTAATAGCAATGATACAGATTCAATATCATATAATGAGTATAATCGATATAACACCACCGCACAGAGTGATAAGAATTTTCTTAATTTCTACGTTCTTAGCGTCAGCTGGCCGGGAGACAATTCTGTCAGGAATGATAAAGAAACAGATATCATATATCTGACTGCTACCATAGAGTGAGAAACAGACCTCATTATCACTTCGGCACATAAATATGCAAACATGGAATTTTTGGTGATTGTTAAAAATCGCAGGAGGGGTATTCGTGAATAAAAAGTTGAAATTCATCAGAGACAACTGGATTATGATATGGCTTGTCATTGCAGTTATGTCTCTTAGTGCTGTCATTACATATGCGGCTTATATCAGGGTTAATATTGTAAAGAGAGTTGTATCCACCACAGAAGGTGCGGAGAATCTCTTTTCATCCAATTATCTGAACACGAACACCAGCAGTATCATGACTACTCCAAATGCTTCATATATCGAAGAAAACAACAATGCTGTTGTGACACTTGATATCTACAATTACGATACACCTAAGAAAGTTCCCTTCTTTAATGAACTCAGTAGGCTTGACTATAAAGTAGAAGTTAAGCTTGTGAAGAATAGCTCTGGCACAGAGCTGAGTGATGAAGATAAGAATATGATATCTGAAAATAATTTGGTTTATTCCTTTAATGGGAATGATTTGAACAGCAGCAATCAGTATACAGTCAATCTTGATGCTGAGTCCTTCGACAATACTGCTGCTGCTTCAAAACAATACAAGCTTGTATTTGATAAATCTGAACTATCCAAAGACAATGCTCCGGGATTCATGATGTATATTAAAGTAATACCTGCACCGGAAACAGATCTGAAAGCATTGCAAGGATATGTAGGTGTTAAGATGAGAACATACAATCCTTCAGGCTGGTATGGCGAACTTATTGAAAGTGGCAGTACTGAAGAGTATGATGGCTATAATTATGAAATCAAGGGTAGTGGTGTGGGTAAGCTGACAGTTACCTATAATGCGGATAAGCTGACACCGAACAAATATATATTTGATGATGTTTCGATTACATTTGTGGTAGGCGAGAATGAGGTTCAGGGTGGAACCAATGCAACGAATTACATCACTTACAGTACTGATGAAGCGGATGGCTTTAAAACGGGTAGTTTCACAATGCTGCTTGACTCGACAGCGAACGATGTCAAATCCAGGTTCATCATTCAGTTTTACAAGACAGATACAGATGCGGATTATGAATATGAAGTCATGAAAAATAAATGGATCACCTCCATATACACGCAAAAAGTATCCGCAGATTAACTGCAAATAAACAGAGTGCATACGCTGTAAATCTACCGTTATGATAGGAAAGGGTTAGATCATATGAAAGGTAATAATTATAGAAGAGAAAGAAGCGTGCTTAAGCGAGTCATCAGCGTTGTTCTTGCTGCATCAATTTTCACAGGATATATGCCGGAGAGTGTTATTTCTGATGCTGCCAATAAATCCTCCGGGCTTTTAAAAACAGTACATTCATTAACACAAAAACTTGGAACAAGCTCAATCCAAGAGTTTATAATTGACGATATGACCGACCTTGAAACGCTTGTAGCAAAACACCAACCACAGGAATATCAATATGCAACTCTGATATTTAAAGGTTCTATGAAGGGTAAAGGAACTGAAAATTTCAAGCTTGGAAGTTCCGAATACCCTTTTAAGGGAAAAATTGTACTTGGACAATCGACCGGAAACACCTATGCTATTGAATCCGCGATTCCCCTGTTTGATTATATATGCGACTCTGTAGAAATCGTTAACGAAAGCAACCAGCCAATGCCAATCACATTTCACAGAATTCTCATGGGAGACCAGCAGAACGGTGTTCCTCTGTTTGCCAACAATGTTGTACACGATACGGACGATGGGGCTAGTCCGGCCACAAACTGGCAGTTTTATCTGAAAGCATGGTATGATGAAAATAATACCATGAATTACTGCTATAGAAACGCCGGACTTTTCGGTACTGTTGGTGAAGACGCAAATGTTACCGTTATGTTTGATAACAGTGCATATGGTACTAATGGATATGATAATAATTTCAATAATTCAAACGTATATGCAGATAATGGAAATGCCGGACTAATCTGCGGTACAATGAAAAAGAACGCTAATGTCAGGGTAAAACTGACAGGTACAAATACAGCGTTTTCTGTAGAGTCTTCAGGGGATAATACTCATGCCGGAAAACTTGTGGGCGAAATGGATGAAGATGCAAGTCTTACACTGGTTGTTGACAATCAGAGTTATTTTGACAGTATGAACGGCTCTGTATCTGGTAAATCCTATGCAGGCGGACTTGTCGGTTACTATGATAAGGCTGAATATGTTAAGGTCGTTACCTCCTCCGAAGGTGTCGACACTGATCTTCTGATTACAAGTAAAAGCACAGTAACAGGAACTGCCGGAGCTGGTGGCCTCTTTGGATATTATTCCAACAAATCTGAAGCAAACTTCGACCTTACAAAATATAATATCACATCCGGCTGCAAGGTGAAGGCGACAAATGCAGGAGCCATTTTTGGTTATGCAGAAGCCGCTGCTGATATTACAGTGACTGGTGGAAGTCTTACTGCATCCGGAGACACCGTAACCAATTTTGGTGGTGTGGCAGGCAAGTATCAGGCTGTCAATGATCTTACAAGTACACTCTTTGTTCATGACACCGTATTCAATCTGAGTTCAAGCTTAAGTGGAACGAGCTGCTACGGCGGCGTTGTGGGACTTTTGGATGACAGTAACAGTAAGAATGACTATATAAAAATTGACAATTTCACTCACAACTCTTCTGGTGGTTATGAAAACGCCTCTGCGTTCGGCGGGGTGATAGGAAGCACCGGAGATACAAGCAGCATGATCGATGTTGGTACATTTAAATTAAAGACAAACAACGTCTTTAATGGAGGCGGCATTGTAGGCGTTCTGAATAAGGGCGTTCTGAGGCTTAGCGGTACTACTGAAATGAGCGAAGCACGTGCACATTATACAAAAGGAGCTCAGATTGTCGGTACAAGAGAAAGTTCCCTGGTATATGCTGCAGGCACCGGTAATGATGATAATGCCGTTTACAATAATGGATGGACATTTAACAGATATATTAATGGTCAGTATGCTGATGACATCGGAACATGGGGACAGGTAGTTCGTGTTGCATCGGACAGCAAGGAAGGAGATACAATCTACTTTGACAAAACGAATCATACAGTTAGGATAGCAGGTGCAGAGCTTACAATGGATTCTGCTGATGATTTCATACGAACAGCACTGAATATCCAGTTGAATGACGGTTCAAATTCAGGAGCTCTGTGTTTTGCCGATACTTCAAATTCCACTCAGAACAATCTTCTTTCAAGCAATGATCTGAAAATCAGCGGTACAATCGATCTTGCCGGTACCGGAATCACAGGCTTTACCAGAGACAATGGAACAAATAGTGAATTTAAAGGCACGCTGACCGGTGAAAACAATGCTACTGTAAAGCTCGCAATCGGAGAGTTCTATGGTAAGAATGTTACAAGTCCAGATTTAAGCCTCGGCAAAGGTTACGGAGAAATATTTAAGCATCAATATAATGCTCTTTTTGCGAAAACCGGAACAGGAGCATCTGTAAAAGATATTACAATCGGCGGCTATATCAATAATGCATCTGTAATTGATTCCAACTATGTTGCCGGACTGGCAGCGGTGGTCAATGGAGGAATAAAATTAACCAATGTGGATACGGAAGTGACAATCAACGAGAATACTGTTGAAACAAATCATCAAAATCAGTATATCGGCGGTCTGATTGCAAACGTGAGTACTAATAACGCTGATAACATAATGATTGAGGGAACTGCAGGTGATTTACTTAACATAAATCCTGGTATTAACCTTAAAGGTAATTATGCGAATAATTATTATCTTGGTGGTGCTATCGGACGTATTTCGTCAGTAAGGGAATTTACGACAACACTGAAAAATATAAATGTAGCAGCAAAAATCTCAACAAGCTCAAATAATAATATCGGTGATTTATATGCTGGCGGAGTAATTGCTGATATTGCATCCTATGGTTCGAATGATTCAAGGACCATAGAGCTGAATAATGTGACAATAAACGGCACTAATCTTGCAATCAGCAATGTCACTTCCCACACCGGAGGTTTTCTCGGTTATGCATGGCACAATACCAATGTAGTTATTCCGGAAAACGGATTGACCGTCACAGGCAGTAATACCATTGAAGCAAATGGTACTGCATATATAGGAGGACTGCTAAGCCGCGCAACCGGTCATTGGGAAGTGCAGTCAAAAGGAATCAAAGTTGATGGTATGAATATAAAGGCGGGGGGGAATACCGGTTTTAGTGTACTCATCCTTGACGGATATAATGATGCCAACGCCGGAATCTATCTTGAGCTTCTTGAATCGGATAGTTATACGCTTGCTGACACTGATAACATGGAAATCCCGTCAGACTCAACCGTCTATGATGAACTTGTTGCATATAGTGGAAAAGATGTTCTTCGCAATGGAAATGGCGTAATATCAATAAGAACCAACGGGGAATACTCCATGGATGGGAGTAAATCCAACGGATATATTAATGTATTCAATCAAGGAAAATTAAATGATAAATCCAGATATTACTACAATGTTTCAGAACATAGAAACGAAACCACGGGCAACTGGGCACTTCTTAACTGGAGTCTTAATAAGTATGCATGTGCCAATATCAGGAAACACTTCAACAGCCCTGAGTCACTTTCAGGCGAATATGATCTGAAAAATATTTCATATTATCCAATTGATATTGATACAAGTTTAACAATTGGCAGTGATGTTACCGTACGTTTCCAGGGAAACGAGATATATTCCACAGAGAATGCCGGTAATGACAAAAGATTAAACAATAAAGCGAGCCAGCATTATCTGATGCACGCTGGTCTGTTTAGAAATGTAAATAATAACTTTACAGCTAATAACCTAACACTAAGTGGAAATGTAATAAACGACGCCACTTATACCGGTGCGCTGGCTTGTGGTACAGTTTCAAATGAAGTAAAAATAAACGGGCTTGTATTAGATAATCTTTCCCTTAAGGATATTACAGGATACCTTCTTATCAATAAAATTGAAACTGAAACTGGTACAACATTTAATCTGAGCAATACTTCTGCTAAAGGATATGATGCTGATAACACACCAACTGTAGCTAAGAGTCTGATAGGTAAAATTAAAGGAAAAGGTATTAATCTGACTTTCAGCAGTATAAAACTCGACGGCAGAAAAGAAATTGCTGATCTTCCGGATCTGAATAGTGTTTATAATACAAGCAAATCTATATTCAGCGATTCAACTTTGATTTATTCCTATGATGTAGATGCTTCCTCAACAGGTGAGTATAATTTTTCTCACTATGATGACTGGGGCAGCGGAAAAAGAACAGTTACTTATGGTGCAGAAATCATATCATCTGTAGAAAACGCTGGTAAACAGAAAAAATACTATATTGATAATACCTATAAAACAGACGATGCAAGACTTTATACAAGACCTGATGCAGATCCGGCATTGAATGATAATCGTGAATCATATGAAGATTTTTCAACAAAATTTCTTCCTTATGTTGCTGTGAGTTATGCTGCTCCAGGAGCAACTTATACTTATCATGAGTTGAAAGTAAACGTCCTTTCCAACGGTATTACAGAGGGATGCGGAACATATAATCACCCGTATGAAATCAGTAGCAATACTGATTTGATTACTGTATCCAAAGTTATGAACAAAAGCGAATATCCGTTGAAAATTCGTTTACCAATGTATGTCTCAGGTTCTGACAGTACAGTAAATAGTGTCGATGAACTTAAATCAATTACAGATACACACTGGTGTTCAGACGCTGATGATGACGGAGAACCTGACAGATGTGCTGAATTTACAACAAGCGGTGGCGATTATACCTATACAGAGAATGGCACAACATATACCTGGACAAGAGAATATGTCAGCCTTTATATTGCAAGCGCATATTATATGATAACCAAAAACTTTACAATTGAAGCGTCCGACAATTATATTGGTCTTGGTGTCAGCCCTGCCGGTGATACGACAGGAAAATATGCTTTCCGCGGCGTGATTGTAGGCAAAAACGATGGTATTACAATTACAAATGCAAGTTCACTAAATTCAAATAATACAATGGGGCTTATCTCTATGAGCAATGGCTGCGTTATAAGAAATTTAAAAATTGAAGTTAAAATCAGCGAATCGGATACATATAATTATAATTTTTCTTCAGCCACAGGTTATGCCTACAATGAAAATGCTCCGGCTTATGGTGCTGTTATCAATAAAATTATGGGCGGAGATAACATTATTGATAACGTAAAGGTAACTTATACTTATCCTGAAACCGCAAATGTAAAAGCCTTCAAAATATCGAATGGTACAAGTAATTATTACGCAACTATCGGAGGATATGTAGGCTGTATTATCAATGGCGGACTGATGTTCAGAAATATGACTGATGATCATATAAAAAATTTCAAAGCGCTTAAAGTTAACAACGATGGTGCTTATACAAATCCCGATTACACAGGAGAAACAGGAAATATCAATATAGCTTCCGAAGAACTTGGTCTTGCAAGCGGAAAGGATTTGCAATTTCTTTATATCAATAAATTCGTTGGCAGAGTAATAAATGGCTATGCAATCAATGAAACAGATCGCTACGCCTACAGCGAAGACGGAAAATATGCCTTTGCAAGTGATGGTGTAAGTGAAGGTGGTCCACGCGGTTCAGGTGGCGTCGTTACACTTCATAATTCCAGAAAGAACTATGTGATACCTGACATTGACACTACTTCTGATGTTAAACTTGAATTTTCACAGAAAACAGGTAGTGGTGATTATAATGTAGTAACAGCAAATGATGCTCAGTCGCTTTATATTCTTTCGCTTATTACACAATCCGGTGCAGGTTGCGCAACATCTGAAAACAATGAGTATCTCTATAATATATCCTACTGCGGAAAAGAATATAAAATCCAAACTTGCGGAAACGGTGTATCGGCTTCAAATAACAAAGCAACACGCCTTGCATTATATGATAAAATTGGTGAAGCGGCTACATCAGAGGATTATACACTTTCCTGTGGTGATACAATAAATGATACAAAATGTGTTCCATATATCATTCATAAATATACAGGTTCATATGACGGCAAATACCCTGCACGTACTCTGACACAGAGAACTTTCTTTATACAGCTGGGCGGCAGTAATGAAACATTCTATCTGCCGGACAGTTTCCGTGGAATTGGGTTTATAGGTTATGGAGATACAAGAGATAGCACGAAAGATATAAAGAAAAATATAAATATGAAGGTATATGGTTTCAACGGAAATAATAAAACAATAGATTTAAATACATTTTTACCGATGTATGGAAAAGAGAATGATATTTATTATAAAAAAACTTTAAATAAAAGTTTATACAATGGACCTGCACTTTTTAATAAACTATATATGATAGATAATAAAGGTGATTATACGACGGTCAAAGAATTTAATTCTGAAACTGATTATCAGATTACTAATTTTGATTTGCAGGGATATATTTCAGGATTGACATATTATGTTAAAGACGGTGTTTATAAAAAGCAATATATTCATAATAATAATATTTTCCAGGATGATATGTTTAAGAATTATTATGCAACTGGCGGAATTGTTTCTTGCGGTGCGGATAAAAGTTACGAGAAATTTTATAACTTTACTAACATCAATCTAAAAAATCTTACAATAGAGTCTACAATCAATGCAGCCGGATTTGTTCCATTTCTTGATGCCGGAATGCTGTTTTTCAACAACTGCAATGGTGAAAATCTGACTGTAAGGGGTGGCGGACGTGTTGGAGGTTTTGTTGGTACTGCTGACGGTATCCAACCCCCTTCGGGAATGCACGTAAATGCCAATATTGATGGTGCTTCTACAACGTTAAATAATATCAATATAGAGCAGATGCATAATGCAGATAATATAAAATTTAATTTTGCCGGAGGTCTTATCAGCAGCTACTGGGGCGCAAATCCACTAGAAGATAGCAAAGGTAATCATGCAAGCTTTATCTTTAACAATGTCACTGTAACCAGTGATAACGGCAAAGGCTCTTTTATTGGTAATGTAAACGGTAACTTAGGATATGCCGGCGGCATTATCGGAAATGATGAGCGTTCTAAGGGTTGCGTTATAATCAATTGTAAAATTGAAAAGACAAATATACAGGCACGATGTGCAGGCGGTATATTCGCTTCAAACAAGCTTACTACTACTGATAATAACGATAAAGCGTATCTTCGAATTGTTAACTGTTGGGTAAGCGGTGAAATTGATCCTGAAACAGGTCTTCCCAGGTACAAGATTAGTGGTAAGGATATTGCCGGAGGAGTTATAGGTTACAATGGTGACCTGGGCGGAACAGATTTTAACCCTAAATTTAAAAATAATACTTATTCATACCAGATCGACGGATGTCTTGTAAAGGATTATGCAATTGAAACAAATGGTTATGGATCTTATAGCGGCGCAGGCGGTCTGCTTGGTGTAAATAGCATTGCTTGTACTATGGTTAACTCAAAAGTTGAAGGCTGTAAAATTACAAACAATGGAGTTACCCAAGAAAACAGAGGAGTAGGCGGCGTATTGGGATATTCTACTCCTGGCAAGTCGCTGAAGGGCTATAACATCGTTGTTAGCAATAATAAACTGGAGAGTAAGGCAGTTTCAGGTGATTCAAAGGTGGGAAACCTAATCGGATATGCAAACAACAATAACTTTACCATTCAGTTTGCAGGCTATTCCAGAAATGATAATATTCAGATTAATGATAGTACCCAGAAAGATTCGATTGATATTGGTAGAAGCGGAACTGAAACAGGACAAATGCCTGCAAGTTTTGGAAGTTCCTATCTTGTGTTTGCAGATTATAACAGTGCATGTTCCAATATAGAATGGAACTTTGATACAAGTCAGAACGTATCAGGACTGAAAAAATCGGATACTAAAAACGTTTCCAGTATAGGTGATGCGCCTTATGCAACTGTGGAAGATCAGGGGAAAATGGGTGCTGCTGAAATCATCATGGGAGACTCAGCGGTTCTTGACTCATCAATAACCTCAGATAATAACAGAGATAAGATTGTAGCGAAAGCTATTATCAGCCATAATGGTTACAGCGTGTTTGATGCAAATGCAAAGGCGACAGTCAGCTCTCTCCTGAATGCTGATGAAGATGCAAATATGAAGCTTACAACCTATCTGACTGAATTCGGTGACGACAGCTTGCCCGAAGGTGTTGACGACTTCCCGATTATCGCTGTATCACAAACTGCATCAATCACAGGAGATCTCAATGCATATGCAAATGTAGTTACAAATACAAATAAGAATTATTTTGCAAATAAGGATGATTCAGCATATGGATTCGACATATTAAAATGCCAGTATATTGATGGCGACTTTAAGATTGTGAATGATAATCCGAGCCTGTCATACAACACCACCAATACCAATATCCAGATGAATGCATCAAATGCTGATACGAATCAGGATGCTCCAACTTTTACACTGATAGACATTAAATTCTATGATCCGGTATATCAGGCAAATAAAGAGGTGGCATATCACGTCTACATTCCGGTTGTCACAAAGAACATGATAAAGTTCAACTTCCGTTCTTCATCTGTATCAGAAACAAGCTATCTGAAAAAAGATTATCAATCAAAGTTTGGCAACAACACAGCAGAGAACTTTGATAACTGGATGACCATGTATGTGAGCTTTGAATATCCTGAAAATCAGCTTCAGTTTCTTATAGATAACGGTACTGGCCTTTGCTGGAATAATGACAAAATCGTCAGACTTAGCTACGACATGGAGTCATCGGCAAATAATACAAAATTTGTGCTGGTAGATCCAAACGGAAACCGCGACCAGGTCTATTATGCGAAGAAGTCATCGAATACTGCTGCAGTCACAACTGCGATTGTAAATTCAAAAGCAATAGACACGCTGACCTTTAAAGAGTTTACTGATGTGAACAACGATAAGACCTTTAAACCGATTGATCTGAATGAACTTGTTACAGTCACATATTCTACAGAATCCGAAGACAGCACGAAGAAAATATACGTGCAGACAACAAAGGATGATCCGGAGGCTTGTGTATATGCCTATGCCAGCGTAGACAGAACAGGCGAACCGCAGTACTTTAAGAAAGATACATCAAATCAGACAGATCAGACATATGCTCTTACTGTCCATGGCAACGCAATCGAGCAGTATTATATCAGCTCCTGCGTAAATGCTTCAGATAATCAGAATAAGGCCTACTATTTCAGTATTGATACTCAGAAGACGCTGAACGGAAAGAGCAAAAGCATCATTGACCAAAAGCAGGTGTCCACAGTACTTCTGGGTGACCTTTTCACACAGGAGAACTTCGAACTTACAGATTTAACTTCAGAAGAAGAGATCTCAACCAGCAATAATGTACTGAATGCAACTGTTGCTACTACAGTTAAGCTGATGGAATCCAGCAATAAGGATTATTTCAAGGGAAAATTTACAGGGTCCAACTTCAAACTGTACCAGAGTTTTGTACTGTGTCTGAACAGAGTTGACTCTACAGGAAATAATCCTGATAATGATCAGCAGATACATGGAGAACCAATATGCCAGTTTCCAATTGAAAATACTTTGTTATATGTGGAAGATAACGCATCCTTTATCCAATCACCTGTACATGAAATCGACGTGAACAATATTGATACTGGCGTGCAGATAAAATCCCAGTATAGCATAGTTTTCCCGTCAAATGACACTTCTCTTGAAGATGAATTTCCTACACGCACATCGCCTGGGGATTTAAGCGGTATCAAACTCTCTGTTTCATCCAATCTGGCATACAATGATTCATCCGGTGTTACATACAGCACCAAGAGTATCACAAAAAGAAATGATCAGATAAGCTATCATATGAGTAAGGTGCAGAAGGCCGTTGTTAAAATGAATGCAAAGTCGCAGCTTGACATATATGATAAGTATGGACTTCAAAGCGAAAACATGAGTACTCTCGGTATAAATTCCAGATATCTGGAAGATAATTCAACAAGAGAGACTATACTTGCAAATGTCGAGTTTGATTTGTCAAAATATTCAGATATCAGCAACGCAGACAAAGTCGAATTTGAGCTTTCCCTGGAACAGAAACAGAATAAAGAAAACGGAGATTTTCAATATAATAAAGTAAATCTTAATGATTATCTGAAGAATATCACTCTCAACATCAACACTTCCGACGGGAATCTGACACCAGTCGGAGAATTCAGCAATGATAATAATAATAAGCTGGTATTCGTAAGGGATCAGAACGGAAAATGGAGTGCTACCTATCAGGATGAGACTGTATATCTTGATTACTATGAGGATAAGGATATAAAAATATTTACGGGGATTCTGTCATTTGAAGTCGTTGTCGGAGATGAAGTGAAAAAAATCAGCGGATTCAAATATGCAAATTATAAACTAATTTTGAATGCTGCACTAAAATCAAATGGGAATAACTTCGCACCTAATTCATTTGGCGAAGATCATCTGATATACACCAATGCCAAAGTAAATGCGAATTTTGTGAATAACAGTAATTAAGTATATCATTTCATATCCAAATATCCCGGTCAGATATTATGCAAAGGCATAGTTCTTCTATATATTACCTATCACACACAATTCATTAAGCAAAATCATCTCATTTAAAACATATACCGGCGGCAGGAATAAAATCTGCCACCGGTATATTATTTTTCGTGAATATTTCAACATTCAGAATTTTCAAAACCACCTGTATCTGTTATCCAGACAAAACAGAATATGCATTTCTTCAGAATATATAACAAACTTTATGTGTTATATATTTTCATCAAATCCCCCCTATTCCCTTGCAATTTCGCCAACTTTGGAGTATAATAAAATGAAAGGTTTATGATATTTGATCATCACGGAGGTGATTATGGTGGGAACATATCTGAACCCCGGTAACAGCAGCTTTGGAAGAATACTGAAAACCTGTTATGTTGATAAAACCGGACTGATCGCGATCATCAACGGACGGGTTGATACCGAAGACAGCCTGATTTGCATAAGCCGTCCACGCCGTTTTGGAAAATCCTATGCCGCGAGGATGTTATGTGCATATTACGATCGCACCTGTGATTCCCATAAATTATTTGACAAATTAAAAATCAGCAAAGATACAAGCTACGAAGAACACATCAACAAATACAATGTGATATATCTTGACGTTGCGTCATTTATGTCAGAATTGAAAAGACAGAAGCACAGTATAAAAGATGTGGCCAATGATATAGCAGAAACCATAAGAAACGAACTGGTTACTGATAAACCCGAACTTTCCCAAATATCAAGAACTTCAGATTGCCTGAAAAAATACGTTGAGCTTACAGGAAAAAAATTTGTATTTATAATAGACGAATGGGATGTTGTGATACGTGAAGCAAAGAACGATAATGATACACAGACAGCATATCTTAATCTTCTGAGAGAATGGTTTAAAAACGGTAATTTTACAGAAAAAACTGTTGCAGCGGCATATATGACCGGCATTCTCCCTGTCAAAAAGGATGGTTCACAGTCTGCAATATCCGATTTCAGAGAATATCCGATACTGAACCCGGCAGAATTTGCAGAATATACAGGTTTTACCGAGCAGGAAGTCCGCGAGCTTTGCGGGCAAAACCAAATGGATTTTGATGAGGCCAAAAGATGGTACGATGGATATTCCTTCGAAAAAGCAGAATCCATATACAACCCGTATTCTGTTATGATGGCGATGAAAAGCAGAGAATACGGATCATACTGGAAACAGACTTCTGCTGCAGATCCGCTTTTATCATTTATCAATATACAGATTCAAAAAAATAACGGGCAGAAAAACACACTTGAGGCTGATATCCTAAAATTAACAGCAGGTGAAAAAATAAAAATAAACGCAAGCAGATTCAACAATGATTTCCAGACTTTTAATTCAGAAGATGACGTACTTACTTTGCTTGTGCATCTTGGTTATCTTGCATATGATAAAAATACAGGCCGTGTGCGTATACCGAACGAAGAAGTGCGGACAGAGTTTAATGAACTGTTGAGAGAGCCGCAGTATTCAAATCTTGCTGGTCTTATTATGCAGTCTGAAAAGCTGCTGTCGGATACGCTTGCAGGAAATAGTGAAGCGGTTGCTGAAACTATCAGAAAAATCAGAGAAACAAACTATGCTCCGTCATATTACAATAACGAGCAGTCTCTACGATATGCTATTAAGTTCGCATACATTGTGTGTATTGACCGCTATATGAAAGTTGAGGAACTACCGAGTGGCAAAGGATTAGCTGACGTGGTATATATTCCGAAAAGCGATACAGCACTTCCTGCCCTCGTAATCGAACTGAAACGGGACGAAACAGCTGATGCTGCAATAAATCAAATTAAAAAGAATAATTATCCTGCTGTACTCGCAGATCACTATGGCGAGGTAGTTCTTACAGGAATCAGTTACAATAGCAAAACTAACGAACACACCTGCAAAATCGAACGGATTATTAAATAAAAGCTCAGTTTCCGGCAGAGTTGTAAACATCTGTGTCTCTGCTGAACCAGAAAGGAGGAGGAAAATGTCGGACAGGTCAAAGAAACGCGAAAACACTACTGTCGACGGTGTAAGAGCCATAGAACTTATGTACCGGGCAATACGTCGCACGGATAACGACGTTCTGGCATTTTACCGCACCAATATGCGTATGAACTCCCCTTCCATGGGAACGATGATGCCGGACAGATACCAGATGGTTCTTGACAGTACAGAAAGGTGTATTTCTGTATTTAAACTGGCTATGATACAGATGATACAGGCTTCAGAAAAATTTTCGGAGCGCGGTATTGATTTCAGCTGGTGCTCGATATATATGCCGCTTATGCTGCTAAGGAAAAATGACTGCCAGAAAACTGTTTCCGAAATAATATCAGGATACAGCATTTTTCCGGAAAACATATGCTTTGAACTGCCGTTTTCCCTGCTAAATGAAGAAGACGGCTGCTGTGCCGAATCTATAAAAAATATGCGCAAAAGAGGTTTTCACTTTATGCTTCCCGGAGTCGGCGGCGATGGATTTCCGCTTATGAAACTGGCAGACTTCGAACTGGACTATGTACTGCTTGACAATAGCCTGACAGATATGCTCGGGGTGAGTGAACGTTCAGACTTGTGTATTAAGTCCATTATTTCCTTCATCAGCGAACTGGATGCTGAACCTGTGGCTGACGGTGTCCTGTCGTCGGCACAGACAGAAAAGCTTTATGATCTGGACTGTTCATTTTACACAGGAGACTATGCAGGAAAATATATGCTTGAAAGATTTATAAGAAAAAAATCTGAAAGCTGAACCATATTTTATAATATAGTAAACGCAATAAATAAATTGCGTTTACCGGTGCCGATCTGCACGGAGATGACGCAGTCATCGGATGTGCAAGGCAATATAAATAAAATAATTATAGTGAAAGTCAAATTTATTTTGACGTTCACTATATATTTATGAACGGATTGGAGAAGGGATTTTGAAAAAGAAGAAAAATGACGAAGAAAATACCACCGAGACTACTGATGTCAGAAGTGGTACTGATATAATAACACTACGGCGTACCGCAAAGGAAGCAAGGCGTCATAAACTTGTAATGCGTTTTCTTGGCGTGCTTGCAACGATACTTATATCTATCATAGCTGTAGCATATGCCTTTTCATATTTTTATGAAAAATTCGGCGCATATACCGTAAGAGTCAACAAATACGACATGATAAATCAGGGTCTGACACTTTCGGAAACTCCGGAATATGAAAAATCAGTAGCTGTTTTAAACGCCGATATCCTCTATGATATGACAAATATCAGCGGACTTGATATAGCTGACAACGTCGATAAGATAAACGGTGCACATAACGGTGAAAATTACATAGCGTACACTTTTTATCTTATAAACGCCGGTGACGATACTCTGACATACAAAGGTCAGATGAATATAGACAGCGTCAAAGGCGGCGTGGACGAGGCTATCAGAGTCGCTGTTTATAAAAACGGTGAAAAGACTGTTTACGGAAAAACCAAATCAGACGGCAGTGGCATCGAAAGTGACTGTGATTATGAGTTTGAATCCTCCACCGTGATCATGACTACCAAAACAACAGAATTTGAATCTGGTGCAAAGGACAAGTACACCGTTGTCATATGGCTTGAGGGAAATGACCCCGACTGCCTTGACAATATAGTCGGAGGAACGATAAAGATGGGAATGAATTTTGAAATAGTCGAGGATACATGATTATTTTAGATTTACTGTACAGAAAAAGTAAAAAAACGAAAGGGAAAACTCAATGGAGAATAATCACATAGTAAAAAAAGTATTTAAATTTATCATTAATGCGGTCGCCTGGATAATACTCATATTCGCTTTGCTTATAACTATACTGGTATTTACTTCTGACAGAAACAACGGTGTGGCGAACCTGCTGGGATATATTCCGCTAACAGTCGAATCGGATTCTATGAACCCGACATTCAGCAAAAATGATCTGATAATTTCCAGAGAGATAGATGATATAAAAAATCTGAACGAAGGAGACGTCATCACATTCTGGACGATAATCGACGGAAAGAGAGTGAAAAATACTCACCGTATTATACAGGTCAATGAACATGACTGGAATATAAGTTATGTTACAAAGGGTGATAATAACCCAACTGAAGACACCATAGATGTTTATCCCGGGGATATCATAGGCCAGTGGACCGGTGTAAAAATAAACCAGTTTGGCAGTGCTATGAGATTTCTGAGGACAAAAACCGGATTTTTCATATGCATACTTATACCGATGGCTCTGTTCTTCCTCTTTGAACTCTATAAATTTATACTGGTTATAGTTGAGATACGAAGACCTGCAGCACAGGTACTCGATGAGGAAGAGATTAAACGCCGTGCCATTGAGGAATACCTGGCACAGCAGAAAAAAGAAGAAAAAACTGCAGAAGGCTCAGCCGAAAAATAGAACATATTATAGTAAACGCAATAAATAAATTGCGTTTACCGGTGCCGATCTGCACGGAGATGACGCAGTCATCGGATGTGCAAGGCAATATAAATTAAAGGGAAACAGGGGGATTACCTATGGACGGATTCCTTAAGTGGTTCTTTGTGTTCATTTCTGAGATTCTCAAAGGATTCAGATTTATATTTGACGGACTTTGGAGTGGACTTAAACACATTTTCAATATAAAAAACTACATAACTATTTTCAAGGAACACTCACCCGGCTTTAAGACGGTTGAATGGATACTTGCCATACTGTCAATAGTAATAGTTATTGCTGTCTTCGTTATAATTGCAATGATAATTATACTTGCCTTAAGAAAATATATCAGATTCAGGCATTCGATTGTAAGCAACGAAGATATTATAGAGGAACTTGGCTCACTGCAGCGGCAGGTCATAAAGCTGACAAGAGAAAAAGATGAGATAATGGCCATGAAAGTTGCACAGATCGGACTCTCTCCGTCAGGCGGAGGAGCGCTTCCTTCACTGACAGGACCATATTCTGCGGCTGAAGGAAATGCAGAGGGTGCCGGCGCTGCTGATGGTGCTGAGATGCAGACCTCGAACGACGGTATCATTCATACAAACGACA
The DNA here is from genome assembly GCA_016296165.1 of Oscillospiraceae bacterium. Lineage (GTDB taxonomy): Bacteria > Bacillota > Clostridia > Oscillospirales > Ruminococcaceae > HUN007. The sequence goes on from JAEDJV010000013.1 coordinate 20,783, forward strand.
TTAGATTTTCAAAACTTATTGAAGTTGATAACTTCTATAAAACATACCAGCAGCCAGAATACGACAATTCAATTGACCTGAAGGGATTGTGTGAAGCATACAGAAATTTTGCATGTTCCAGAATGAAGCTTTACTATGATATAAAAACCGTAAGACTGTTTATAGCCGGCATGGCATCAACAAAGCTCATTATCCTTCAGGGTATTTCCGGTACCGGTAAGACTTCCCTGCCATACTCATTCGGAAAGTTCATGTTCAAGGATACAACTATCGCTTCAGTACAGCCATCCTGGCGTGACAGGACGGAGCTTTTCGGATATTTTAACGAATTTACAAAAAATTTCAATGAAACTGAAGTTCTTAAAAGAATCTACTCATCATCATATAACGATGACATAAACTTTATACTGCTCGACGAAATGAACATCGCACGTGTCGAGTATTACTTCGCAGAAATGCTCTCAATACTTGAAATGCCAAATGCTGACGAATGGAAACTCGACCTTGTGCCAAACGTCTGGAGCACAGACCCGGTAAATCTTGACAAGGGAATGCTCAAGATTCCGCAGAATATCTGGTACATTGGAACTGCCAACAACGATGACTCCACATTTGCTATTTCTGATAAGGTATATGACCGTGCCCAGCCGATAAATCTCGACTCCAAGGGCGTAGCATTTGATGCTCCTGACACACCGCCGATGAATCTCAGTTTCAGTCATCTGAACGAACTTTTTAATGATGCGTTCAAGATGAATCCGATAAGTCAGGAAACACTCAGAAAGATTCAGCTTCTCGACCTGTGGGTAATCGAAAAGCTAAGAGTTGCTTTCGGTAACCGTATCATTAAACAGATGAACCTGTTCGTACCTGTTTATGTAGCGTGCGGAGGAGAAGAACTTGATGGTGTTGACTATGTACTCGCAACAAAGATATTCAGAAAATTTGAATCTCTCAACCTCGCAATGCTGAGAGATGAACTTAAGGAGCTCTGTACATACCTTCAGAAATCATTCGGAAAAAATTCCATGAAGGAATCCATCGCATATCTCGAAAGACTCCAGAAACTCTACTAACAGCATAATGCACAGCAGCACAAAACAGCAGCTATACCGCTGGTTTACAGCATATCTGCTGATCGATAGGTGGGGATAAAATTGAGCCAATTATATGGGGACTGGTATAAAAATTTTTCTGACATAATAAATCAGTTTGGCGGAGACGAAATGTATGACAAATTTCATATGCTGCAGACAAAGTCAAACAGCACCGTCTCCCTTAACCACAAAATGATGGAAAAAATGATCGATCTCAACTGGGTAGAAGCCATTGAAAAAGGGCTCGTCCACGTTGATAACGTCATGAGAAATCCACGTAAAACCGTCGAAAATGTCGAGGAAATAGTTCCTATCGCACTTTCAAAAAAGATAACTGTAGATTCAGTCAAGCATCTTGCGCAGCATACAGACCTCATACAGAGCGTTGACCCTGTAACAGGAAAAATAACTCCTTCCAAAGTTCTCAACGTACATAAGGAAGAGAGTATGATGACATATGAAAATAAGTTCGTTAACACTCTTATCGACAGAGTTTACATATTCATCGCCAGGAGATATGAAAAACTGAAAACGGTGTCAAGAGACGAAGAAGTCTTTGTCATGGACTACAACACCTCATTCGGCGTCTCTGAAGGACAAAAAATGAATATGTCACTCCGGATAGAAACCGTCGACTCCCTTGAAACAAGAGGTGAAAACGGTCAGACCATGTGGGAGCGTGTTGAAAAACTAAGGAGAGTCATAGACAGTTATAAGGCATCGCCTTTCTGCCAGCAGATGGGAAACAATTATATAAGACCGCCTGTAATGAGAACAAACGCAATAACAAAAAACGTTGATCTCAAAGCCTGTCTCATACTCTGGCAGTTTGTCGAAAGCTATGACAAAGCAGGATACGAAATAACCGTTTCAGATGCAGCACAGAAACCTGACGAAAGATATATTCAGGACCTCTGCAGTCTTACTGTCCTTAACCTCATGCTCTTCCGTTCATTTACACGCGAAAATGAAAACGGACTTGAAACTCTCAAAACAAAAAAAGGAAAAGCCACAGCACCTAAGGTACTCAAAAATCTGGACAGTTCAGTTTCTGACGAATACAATTCTGTTACTACCCCAGCAAACAGCACCGCTTCTCCACTTATGCAGCAGCTTCCGGATGATTCAGAGGACATATTAGCAGAGATAGACAAGATAATCGTCACCGAGAGTGAATATATAGAAGAAGAAAAACGCCGTAAACTTGAAGCAGAGAGACTTGCAGAGGAAAAAAGACGGCACGAAGAGGAAGAGGAAAAACGAAGACTCGAAGAGGAAAGAAAAAAAGAAGAAGAACGCCTGCTCGCTCTTGAAAAAGCTGAACGTGAACGACGTGAGCAGGAAGAATGGGAACGCCTTGAAGCTCTGCGCATAGAACAGGATGAAAAGGAACGCCTCGAAGCTCTGTGCATAGAGCAGGAAGAAAGAAAACGTATTGAAGATCTTCGAAGAGAACAGGAAGAAAAAGAACGCCTTGAAGCTGAACGTGAAGAAATACAGCGAATAATTACTGAAGAAGCAGGCTCATCGTCATCTGAAAATGTTACACGAAAATCTGAAAATGATTCAGAACGACATGAACGTGAAAAGAGAGAGAAAGAACGTGCTGAAAAACTTAAGGCTATGCGAGCTGAAATCGAGAAGAAAAGCTTTGAGGAGATATATGCCGATTATTCCAGAATGCCTGTTTACGTAATAAGGCGAAATATCAAACGAATGATTTCTCTGATAAGAAAAGACGGCACTTTCATCAGAGAGGGAGATACCGACCAGCCAATGCTTCCGGAGCGTATTGCTGCCGAAGCCGCTGCAAAAAAACAGCGTGAACTTGACATGGTCAGCGCCGCACAGATGAAAATACTCTACGAGAAATATTCACCTAACATCTTCCAGAAAGCAAAACACTTTGTAAAGAAGATTACCAGAAAGAAGAAAAAAGTCTATGTTATGCCTAAGGAACCTCCGATACAGCGTACACCGCAGGAGCAGAAAGAACATGACCGTCAGATCAGAGCACTGTTCAGGGAATATCATGTAGGCATATTCACAAAAATCAAACGCGGTGTAAAAGCACTCTTCAAAAAAAGCTACTGAAAACAATCAGATTTCAGAAAGGTTCGCTTACCATGAAGAAAACAAAAAACAAGGCTTATGATGTTGTTTCAAAAATATCAACAGGGATTCTGATATCTGCTCTTTTCCTTATGACAATACTTACCGCCTATGTACTTATCTGCAACTCGCAGGGCAAAACGGCCTCTCTCTTCGGGACTGTCATCATGAAGGTGATTACCGGCAGTATGGAACCGTCAATACACGAGGGAGACTATATCATCATAAAAAAAACAGATGTTTCATCTCTTAAAGAAGGTGATATAATCTGTTTTTACTCACAGGATGAAACTATTTACAACATTCCTAATACTCACAGGATAACAGGAATAACCGATAATGGCGAATTCATCACCAAGGGAGATGCCTGTACCAGTGAGGACAGTGCAAGGGTTCCGGTTGACCGTATAATCGGAAAGTACAGCGGAAAATCAAGGTTCCTCAGATGGATAAATTCATTTGTTTCGGTAAAAAAACTGCTCCTGATATTTACATTTCTGCCTTTACTGACGATAACTATTTGTGAGGCAGTTACTGTTGCAAAACTTGGTATGAAATGCCTGTCCGAAAAAGAAGAACTTATTTCGCAGGAAAAGGAAAGGCTTTTCAGGGAAGCAGTGGAACGCGAAAAAAAACGTCTGGCCGAGACAGGTCTTCCTGCTGATGCCTTCAGTAGTGAGGATATTAACACTCAGCAGAAAAATGAGAAATAAGGGATAACTATGAATCAGGAAAGAATAATGAAACTGAGAATGTGGGTGGCAGTCATCGTTGCATTCGGGGCAATCGCTGCAGCTTTTATATTCGCCGGACTTTATTCCGATGAAAAAGCCAAAGTGAGACTTACTTACATAGACCGCTACGAATATAATCTGACTCAGACAGCCGATGAAATAGAAAAATATCTTGCCAGAAAAACTGATTATGATATTCACTATAACATGATAATTTCCGATATGGGAGCTGCAAGGGCTTTTGTTTTTCTGATTGATGATTATACAGAACAGCAGAAAACGATAAACGAACTTTACTACTGCTTTGTAAAGTACCCCGTTCAGATGAAAGAAAAACTTGAACAGACAGGCGCAGCGCTTACTCACATCACAGAGCATCTTGACAAAGGCTATGATGAAGTTAATGAAATAGTAAATTCTATAGAAAAACTAGGAACATGATATAAATTAAAGGGGGTTAATGATATGTTCGAAAAAGAAAAATACAAAAAGGAAATTAAAAAATGTCTGGTAACCATTGAAGAAATAGAAAGAAAACGTTCGCGTTCACAGTCAGCACTTGTTCAGGCCATTCTCCTGCAGGAAGAACCTAACGAAGCAGACGTTGAGTGGTTCAACAAATACACAGGAGAAATAACCGCCTGCCGTAACCATATGAATGAAATTCAGAAAAAACTGGACACATATATGGCGCAGAAAGAAGCCGGCAGCAAAAATAAGGATAAATCCTGATACTGAAAAACCAGCACACAAAAGAAGGGCAGAATCAACATATACAGATGGTTCTGCCTCCTTTTTTATCCCGAAATATTTATGCAAGCATACAAAAAACAAGCCTTATAAAAGCAATTTATTATTTAGTTCATAATATATCGATAAACACAGTATCAATATGCAAAAAATCTATTGCACAATCGGTTTTATTGTGATATAATGAAATAAATATGTTAAAGTAGGAGAGGTGTATTCTATGAATAAAATTTCTATCATCGGCGCCGGCAGTGTCGGCTCAACAATCGCATACACACTGACTGTTCAGGGTGTTGCGTCTGAAATCGTATTAATCGATATCAACACTGCAAAAGCTGAAGGTGAAGCTCTTGACATCGTTCAGGGCACACCGTTATGCAGCCCTTGCAACATTTATCAGGGCAGCTATGAAGACGCAAAGGATTCTGACATTGTTATCCTTACATCAGGCATCGCAAGAAAACCAGGTCAGACAAGACTTGAACTTGCTCAGACAAATGTAAACATCACAAAGTCTATCATCCCTGAAATCACAAAGCATGCTCCGAATGCATTCTACATTATTGTCAGCAACCCTATCGATGTTCTGACATACACATTCTGCAAGCTTTCAGGTATTCCTGAAAACCGTATCATCGGTTCAGGCACAACTATTGACACTTCACGTCTCCGTGCAAAGCTCAGCGAATGCTACAACGTAAGCCAGAACAACGTTCACGCATATGTTTTCGGTGAACACGGTGACTCATCATTTGTTCCGTGGTCTCTTGCAAACATCGCAGGTGTTCCTATGGCTGAATGCAGCAAATTCTTCGGTACTGACGAGATCAACTACGAAGAAGTTGAAACTTTCGTAAGAACATCAGGTGCACAGGTAATTCAGCGTAAGGGTGCTACATTCTATGCTATCGCAGTTTCTGTATGTCATCTCTGTGAACAGATCCTCCACGGAATCGACACAGTACTCCCTGTTTCAACAATGATGCATGGCGAATACGGCGTTGATGATGTCTGCCTCAGCACACTCAACCTCGTAGGTAAGGAAGGCGTACGCTGCAAGGTAAATGTTCCTCTCACAGAAGAAGAACAGGTTAAACTTCGCAAGAGTGCAGATGCTCTCAAAGAAGTAATAAAAAGTCTTGATATCTGATTAAGGAGTATAAACTATGGAATATCGTATAGAACATGATTCTATGGGCGAGATGAAAGTTCCGGCAGACCGTCTCTGGGCTGCTCAGACACAGAGAAGCCATGAAAATTTCGAGATAGGCGTTGACATTGAAACAATGCCAAGAGAAATCACTCATGCTTTCGGAATTCTCAAAAAAGCTGCTGCTCTTGCAAACAATGAACTCAAGAGCGAAAAGATGACTGCTGAAAAGCTTGAAGTTATCAGTAAGGCATGCGACGAGGTAATTTCGGGCGAACTTAACAGCCACTTCCCTCTCGTTGTATGGCAGACAGGTTCAGGCACACAGTCAAACATGAATGCAAACGAAGTTATCGCTAACCGCGCTAACCAGCTTGCAGGAAAGACTCTTGTTCATCCAAACGATGACATCAACATGAGCCAGTCTTCAAACGACACTTTCCCGACTGCTATGCATATCTCAGCAGTTATTGCTATAGAAGATAAGCTTCTTCCGGCGATTGAAACTCTCATCGCAACATTCAAGAGGCTTGAAGCTGAAAACGAAGGTATAGTTAAGTCAGGCCGTACTCATCTTCAGGACGCTACACCTATCAAATTCAGCCAGGAAATCAGCGGATGGCGTTCAAGTCTTGAAAGAGACGCAGAACTTCTCAGAATGTCAGTTAAACCTCTCTACGAACTCGCTCTGGGCGGTACAGCAGTAGGTACAGGACTTAACACACCTAAGGGATTCTCAGAACTCGTTGCTGCAAAGGTAGCAGAACTTACAGGCAAGCCTTTCATAACAGCAGAAAACAAGTTCCACGCCCTCACATCAAAGGACGAACTCGTTTTTGCTCATGGTGCTATCAAGGCAACAGCATGCGACATGATGAAGATTGCCAACGACGTAAGATGGCTGGCTTCAGGTCCGCGTGACGGTCTTGGAGAAATCCGCATTCCTGAAAACGAACCTGGCTCATCAATCATGCCAGGCAAGGTAAACCCAACTCAGTGTGAAGCTGTAACAATGGTTGCTGTTCAGGTAATGGGCAACGATGCTGCAGTTTCTATAGCAGCTTCCCAGGGTAACTTCGAGCTTAACGTATTTATGCCGGTTGCTGCATACAATTTCCTTCAGTCTGCACGTCTTCTTGCTGAAGCTATCATCTCATTCAACAAGAACTGTGCTGTAGGCATTACTGCAAACAAGGAAAAGATGCATCACAATCTTCATAACTCACTTATGCTCGTAACAGCTCTCAACCCGTACATCGGTTACGAGAACGCTGCAAAGACAGCTAAAAAAGCTTATAAGGACAACATTTCCCTCAAGCAGGCATGTGTTGAACTTGGATTCCTCACAGAGGAAAAATTCGACGAGGTATTCCATCCTGAACAGATGGTTTAATCTCTGAAAAAAATTGGAGGTAAACAATGAAAGTCAGTTATTTCCCAGGCTGTACCCTCCGCACAAAGGCAAAGGATCTTGATTTCTACGCTCGTAAATGCGCTGAAATTCTCGGCGTTGAGCTCTGTGAAATCAAAGACTGGCAGTGCTGCGGTGCTTCCTTCATTTCTGCAAAGGATGAAGTAGCATCCAAGCTCTCCAGTGTCCGTGCTCTTGTAGCAGCACGAGAAGAAGGACAGCCTCTTGTTACGGTGTGTTCGGCATGTCACAATGTCATAAAGCAGACCAATCACGCTATGCAGACAGACGAAGAATTTGCTTCAAAGGCTAATCTCTACATGTCTCAGGACAAGGAACCTGCTGCACCTTACAACGGTGAAACAGAGGTATATCACTACCTCGAGATGCTCCGCGATACAGTTGGTTTCGATAAGATTAAGGAAGCAGTAAAGAATCCTCTCACAGGAAAGAAGATTGCTGCTTACTACGGATGCATGCTTCTCCGCCCAGGAAAAGTAATGAATTTTGATGATCCAGAAAACCCATCAATAATGGAAAACTTCATAAGAGCTCTCGGTGCTGAACCTGTAGTATACCCGGCAAGAAACGAATGCTGCGGAAGCTATGTGGTTCTCGAAGACGCAGAATCGGCAAAGAAGAAGAGTAACTCAGTTTCAGAAAGCGCTGTAAACCACGGTGCTGAAATGATCGTAACTGCATGTCCTCTCTGCAAATACAACCTTGAGAAAAACGGAAGTTCTGTTCCGGTTGTATACTTTACTGAACTGCTTGCAATTGCGCTTGGAGTAAAGGAGGATACAGATGCTGAATAAAACAGAGCGTCAGAAGGAACAGATCCTTCGCATGAGTGGTGTAAACCCTCTCAAGTGCATGCGCTGCGGCAAATGCTCAGGCACATGCCCTTCATACGATGAGATGGAATACCATCCGCATCAGTTTGTTTATATGGTTGAAACAGGTGACATTGAATCTCTCAGAAATTCTGATTCAATCTACAAATGTCTTTCATGCTTCGCATGCGTTGACAGATGCCCTCGCGGTGTTGAACCGGCTAAGATTGTTGAAGCTTTAAGACTTACAGTTATTCGTGAAAAAGATGCAAATCATCTTACAGCAAATCAGATTCCGGCACTCCTCGATGATGAGATTCCACAGCAGGCTCTCATGAGTGCTATGAGAAAATATTCTAAGTAGAAAGGAGAAATATATTCCCATGCAGAGAATCGGAGTATTTGTCTGTCATTGCGGTACTAATATTGCCGGAACGATAGACGTTAAAGCAGTTGCTGAAGCACTGAAGAGCGAACCGGGTGTTGTTTTCTCCACAGACTATCAGTACATGTGTTCACAGGCAGGTCAGGATATCATAAAGGATGCCATCGCTGAACACAAACTCACAGGCATTGTAGTATGTTCATGTTCACCACGTATGCACGAAAATACATTCCGTAAGACAGCAGCTGCTGCAGGACTTAACTCATACATGGTTGAAATCGCAAACATTCGTGAACAGTGTTCATGGGTTCACAAGGAAATGCCAATCGGTACAGAAAAGGCTATCATTCTCGGTAAGGCAGCTATTGCAAAGGTAAGCCTTAACGCTCCTCTTACTCCTGGTGAAAGCCCTGTAACAAAGCGTGCCCTCGTTATCGGAGGCGGTATCGCAGGTATCCAGACAGCCCTTGATATAGCTGACGCAGGTTTCCCTGTTGACATTGTTGAAACAAAGCCAACAATCGGCGGTAAGATGGCTCAGCTCGACAAGACATTCCCTACACTTGACTGTGCTGCATGTATTCTTACACCTAAGATGGTTGAAGTTGCACAGCACGAAAACATCCGAATCTTCTCATATAGTGAAGTTTCAGAAATCAAAGGTTTCGTAGGTAACTTCGACGTAACAATCAAGCGCCGTGCCCGCTACGTTAAAGAAGACATCTGTACAGGATGCGGTGCATGTACCGAAAAATGTCCTCAGAAGAAGGTTCCTAACGAATTCAACCTCGGTATGGATAACCGTCGTGCAATCTATATTCCATTTGCTCAGGCAGTACCAAAGGTAGCAACAATTGATGCTGACTACTGCACAATGCTCAAGACAGGCAAGTGTGGTGTCTGCTCAAAAGTCTGCACAGCAGGTGCTATCGACTACAACGCAAAGGATGAATATGTTGAAGAAAAATACGGTGCTATCGTAGCTGCAACAGGTTTTAATCCTATTTCCATGGATAAATTCGATGAATACGCTTATTCACAGTCAAAGGACGTTATCACATCTCTCGAATTCGAAAGACTTACAAACGCTGCTGGTCCTACAGCAGGTAAACTCCTTCGTCCTTCAGACGGAGAACATCCTCACACAATCGTATTCGTACAGTGCGTAGGTTCAAGATGCTCAGCATGTGCTGAAAAAGGTAAGGAATACTGTTCAAAGATATGCTGTATGTACACAGCTAAGCACGCAATGCTTACACGTGACAAGTATCCTGATACTGATGTTTATGTATTCTACATAGATGTTCGTACACCAGGTAAGGCATTTGACGAATTCTATCGCCGTGCTGTTGAAGAATATGGTGTTCACTATATCAAAGGTATGGTCGGCAAGGTTTCACCTGAAGGCAACAAGCTCAAGGTTCAGGCTTCAGATCTTATTGCCGGCAAACAGCTTCATATAGATGCTGACCTCGTCGTTCTTGCAGCTGCTATCGAACCTGATAAGTCTGCACGTCCGCTTGCTACTATGCTTACAGCAAGTATGGATACAAACGACTTCTTCACAGAAGCTCATCCAAAGCTTCGTCCTGTAGAAAGTCCGACAGCAGGTGTGTTCCTCTCAGGTACATGTCAGGGTCCGAAGGATATTCCTGAAACAGTTTCACAGGCTGGTGCGGCTGCCTCAAAGGTTATCGGACTTCTCTCCAAGGATAAGCTCACAGGTAACCCATGTGTTGCTCACTCAGACGAAAACATGTGTAACGGCTGTTCAACATGCGGAAACGTATGTCCTTACGGCGCTATCACTTACGAAGACAAGGAATTCAGAATGCCTGACAGAACAACAAAGATGCGCAGAATCGCTGTTGTTAACGAAGCGGTATGTCAGGGCTGCGGCTGCTGTACAGTTACATGTATGTCAGGCGCTATGGATCTTAAGGGCTTCATGAATAAACAGATTATGGCGGAGGTAGACGCAATATGCAAGTAAACGGAGAATTCAAGCCGCTTATTGTGGCTTTCTGCTGTAACTGGTGTTCCTATGCAGGTGCTGACCTTGCTGGTAACAACAGACTTAACTATCCGGCAGAAGTAAAGATTATACGTGTTCCATGCTCATGCAGAGTTAATCCGATGTTCATCCTCCGTGCTTTCCAGCGCGGTGCTGACGGTGTTATTCTCTGCGGATGTCATCCGGGAGACTGTCACTATACATCAGGTAACTATTACACACGCCGCCGTATGGCACTTCTCTTCTCAATGCTCGATTACCTCGGCATCGAAAAGGAACGTACACGTGTGGAATGGGTATCAGCAGCTGAAGGTGCAAAATTCGCTGCTACAATGAATGATTTCGTTGAGAAGGTTACAGCTCTCGGCGAAAACAAGAGACTGGAGGATCTGAGATGCAAGAAATAAAACGCGAAGATCTCATAGCAAAGGCTGCCCAGTTACTCGCTGACGGTACTGTTGACCGTGTTATCGGCTGGAAGAAGGGCGAATTTGATTATGACGTAACACCTGCAGTGTTCACTTCAAAGGAAGAACTCGAAAGCGAATTTGTATGGAACGACTTCTGCGGTGCAAACTTCTCTAAGTATCTTAGAAAAGAAGCAGACAAGACTGAAAGCAAGGTTATGGCATTCCTTAAGCCTTGTGACACATACAGCTTCAATCAGCTCCTTACTGAACACAAATTTGACCGTGAAAAAGTTTATGTTGTCGGCATACCATGTAACGGAATGATTGATGACAGCAAGATAAAGGAAAGTGCAAACGGTATTTCTTCAGTTTCAGAAGAAAACGGCAAGGTTGTTGTAGATACTCTCTACGACGGAAAAATCACACTCGAGAGAGCCGATGTACTTGCTGAGAGATGCACAAACTGTAAATCAAAGAAACATACAGCTTATGATGAACTCCTCGGAGAAGAAGGAGAAGTTCTCGACAGTGCAAGATTTGATGAAGTTGAAAAGCTCGAAGCTATGACAGCTGATGAACGTTTTGCATTCTGGCAGAATGAACTTTCACGCTGCATCAGATGTAACGCATGCCGTAATATCTGTCCTGCTTGTACATGTGAAAAG
>JAEDJV010000014.1 GCA_016296165.1 Oscillospiraceae bacterium
GTTGTAAGGATACATATACTTGCAAATTCGGACAGTGAAGAAGATCAGGCGTTAAAACTAAGAGTACGGGACATAATACTTGAATCTACCGCTGGATGGACTGACGGATGCAGCAGCGCAGATGAGGCAGCGGATGTTTTTCAGTCAAGGATAGATGAGATAAACAGTATAGCTCAGGATTATGTATGCAGCGAAGGTTATGGGTATGAAACGCTTTCAGAAGTTGTTGATATGGATTTTGACGACAGGGTGTATGGGGACATAACCATGCCGCATGGTAACTATAAGGCTGTCAGAGTAAAAATAGGCAGTGCAGAAGGCCATAACTGGTGGTGTGTTATGTATCCGCCGCTGTGTGTTCCGGCTGCCGGAGACCGGGTTGATATAGATGATTACAGTGAATATTTTTCTGAAGGTGAGATAGATATAATGAAAAACTGCGGGAAATATAAAGTAAAACTAAGATGTGCTGAGATATACAATGATGTGAAAAAAATTCTTAAGGATTTTTAGATGAGTTGAATTTAAAATTTGTGCATTTTATACAAATTTCTTGTGTGATACCTGTCTTATTATCTGTTTCGGAAGAATATAATTTATTGAGATATCTGAAAAAATATGATATACTTAATAATGATTATAAATATAAAAATAATAAGAAAGGTGAATTGTGATGTTCTCAAAAGAAAGTGTAAAAAAACCTTATACTGTTTTTGTATGCGTTATAATTGTTCTTGTAATGGGCATTGTAGCGTTTACCAGAATGGTACCGGATCTGTTTCCTAGTATAAATCTACCTTATGCTATTGTACTGACAACTTACATAGGCGCCAGTCCGGAAGAAGTTGAACAGACTGTAACAAGACCGATTGAACAGTCAGTTTCAACACTGAACAATATAAAAACAGTCACATCAACGTCAAGTGAAAACATGTCTCTTGTAATAATGGAATTTGATGACAGTGCAAATATGGATTCTGTTACGATTGATATGCGTGAAAAACTTGATGCGCTTACAGGAACGTGGAATGAAAAAATCGGAAATCCGATGATTATGAAACTTAATCCTGATATGATGCCTGTTATGGTTGCAGCTCTTAGTGTGGAGGGTATGACGGTTCAGGAAATTTCTGATTATGCAAACGATACGATAATTCCTGCACTTGAAAGTGTTGACGGTGTCGGAAGTACCTATGCTTCAGGCATTATAGAGGAAAGCATTAATGTTGTTATCCGTCAGGAAAAAATTGATAAGATAAACCAGAAACTTAAAGACAGCGTTTCTGACAAGCTTGATGATGCCAGAGAGGAACTTGACAAGGCAAAGGATGAACTGACAACAAACAAGGCAGATCTTGAAGATGCTCTTAAAAAGTTTAATGATGGTATGATTCAGGGCGCTCAGGGAATAAGCGCTGCAAAGTTTGAAATATTAAAAAATGAAATCAAGCTTGCAAACGGCAAGGAAGAACTCTCTGCAAAGGAGAAGGAACTTCTTGACGGTCTGGATGAAATCCGGAAAAATGAAGAAACTATGCAGTCAACTCTTGCTTCACTTGAAGAAGGGGAAAAGCAGATTACTGAAGGAATTGCACAGATAAATGCCGGCATTTCTGAGATAGACAAACAGCTTGAAAGTCTTCCGGGAATAAAGGCACAGCTGGAGGAAGGATATAACCAGCTTACTGCTCTTTCTGATAATATAAATGCAGGTTACATCCCGGAAGAAATGGCAGCTGCAGCTATCGAACAGTTTGCAGCCCAGCTAGGGGTGGATCCGGCTTCTGTCCCTGACCTTTCTTCGCTTATTGCTGTCGTAAAATCAAAAATTGACGAAATAAATTCAGGTGTGGCAGCAGCCGGAGAAAAGAAGACAGAGCTTGAAAACAAACTTGCTGAACTTGATGCCAAACTTGAAGAAGTAACAGGTGCCAAAACCCAGCTTGAAGCAGGTCTGAAGGAACTTGTATCTGCAAAGGAGCAGGCACTTGCGGGAAAAACTGCACTTGAAGCTGCAAAATCACAAATTCTTACAGGCGAGGAACAGCTCAATAATGCCAAAAATGAATTAAATGAAAAAGAAGCAGAACTTGAACAGCAGAAAACTGAAAACGGCAAGAAGCTTAATGACGGTCTGGATGCAATAAACGAAGGCGAGAGCAAGATTAACGAACAGCTTGACAAGTGGGATGATAAAGTTTCAAATGCTCTGGATAACGCTGATGTAAGTAATACACTTACAGTTGATATGATTTCGAAAATCCTTCAGGCACAGAACTTCTCAATGCCTGCAGGGTATATAACTGAAGATGACGGCGTGGAATATCTGGTTAAGATAGGCGATAAAATTAAAGACGCTGAGATACTTGAAAATCTTGTTCTTTTCGATCCTGGTATTGACGGAATGGACCCTGTAAAGATTTCGGATGTAGCTGATGTATTTGTAATAGATAATTCTGACGAGGTATATGCAAGTGTTGACGGTGAAAAGGCTGTAATACTTACATTTCAGAAGCAGAATAATTTTGCTACAGCCGAGGTTGCAGAAAGTCTCCAGGAAAAGTTTGAGGAAATATCAAAGGATGACACGAGAATTTCATTTACGGAGCTTATGAATCAGGGAGATTATATCAATCTGATTGTTGATTCTGTTCTTAAAAATCTTCTCGAAGGTGCAGTATTTGCGATATTGATTCTGCTTGTTTTCCTCAAGGATATAAGACCTACATTTGTTATAGCATGTTCAATTCCGATAAGCCTTATATTTGCCATTGCACTTATGTATTTTTCAGGAATTTCGTTGAATATTATTTCACTCTCCGGTCTTGCAATAGGTGTCGGAATGCTTGTTGACAACTCGGTAGTTGTTATTGAAAATATATATCGTCTGAGAAACAAAGGCCATTCAGCAGTAAAATCATCAGTAAACGGTGCAAGACAGGTTGCCGGTGCGGTTACTTCTTCTACTCTTACTACAGTGTGTGTATTTGCGCCTATAGTATTTGTAGAAGGTCTTACAAAAACTCTCTTTGTTGACATGGCACTTACAATTGCATTTTCACTTGGTGCCAGTCTCATTGTATCACTTACAGTAGTACCTGCGATGACATCAAGAATGCTTAAAAATGTTAAGGAAGTCAAAACACCGTTATTTGACAAGATAACCGGTTTTTATTCAAAAGCCATACTTCAGGTACTGAGATTTAAACCGGTAGCAATAATAGTTGTTGTTCTGGCATTGATTTTATCAGCATACGGAGCAGTTATGAAGGGCGTTTCATATATGCCTGACATGGACAGTACACAGATTACAGTAAATATTAAAATGCCGGATGAAGCCAAACTCGAGGATACAGTAAAGGTATCTGACGAGATTATGGAAAAAGTAAACGAAATAGAAGAAGTGGATACTGTTGGCGCAATGCTTGCAAGCGGAACTGCTGCTATGTTCGGCATGAGCACGGATGCAAGTACAACACAGGTTTCCATGTATGTTATTTTAAACGAAGATAAGAAACGTACAAGTCAGGAAATCGCAAAACAGATAAATGATATGTTTGCTGACTGCGACTATGAGGTAACCGCAAGCGGTTCAGATATGGATATGTCTGCCCTTGGAGGATCAGGCGTCTCAATAAAGATTGAGGGAAATGACCTTGAAAAACTCCAGGAAACAGCAAAGAGAGCAGCAGAAAAACTTGCTGAGGTGGAAGGTGTAAGCGAAGTAAGTGACGGAATGGAAAATCCTTCGCCGGAGCTTAAGATTACTGTTGACAAAGAAAAGGCAATGCTCAATGGTCTTACAGTTGCGCAGATTTATGCAGAGATAGCACAGAATCTCTCAAACAAATCAACAGCAACATCAATTTCATCAGATGGCAAGGATTTTGACATTATAGTTGAAGACGGTGCTGACAGCGAGATAACAAGAGAAAGCATAAAGAATTATGAATTTACAGTTGCCGACAGAAACTCCGGTGAAGATATGTCATTTGGCGGAGATTCAGGTGACAGTAAGCCAAAGGAGAAGAAAGTTAAGCTTTCCGATATAGCTAAGATTGAAAATGCAGTTACACTTTCATCTATCTCACGTGAAAATCACAAAAGATATATTACAGTAAGCGGAGAAATCGCTGACGGCTATAACGTAGGTCTTGTCAGCAACGATGCAGAAAAATTGTTTAAGGATTTTGAAGTTCCTGACGGATTGAAGATAAAGTTTGCGGGCGAAAACGAAACTATCATGGATGCGATGGAACAGCTTGGACTTATGCTTGTGCTTGCGATTGTACTTATTTATCTCATCATGGTAGCACAGTTCCAGTCATTAAAATCACCTTTTATCATAATGTTTACCATGCCGCTTGCCTTTACAGGAGGATTCCTTGGACTTATTATTGCCGGAAAGGAAATAAGCGTAATAGGTATGTTAGGTTTTGTAATGCTCTCAGGTATTGTCGTAAACAATGGTATTGTTCTTGTTGACTATATCAATCAGCTCCGGCTCGAAGGTATGGAAAAGAAAGCTGCTATTGCAGAAGCAGGTGCTACGAGACTCAGACCAATTCTCATGACTGCAATTACAACTATACTCGGCCTTATGATGATGGCAGTAGGCACCGGAATGGGTTCGGATATGGTTCAGCCTATCGCGATAGTAACAATCGGCGGTCTGGTTTATGCTACATTTACAACACTGTTTATTATTCCGGTTATTTACGATATATTTAACAGAAAAGAGATGAAGAAGATAGATAACTCTGAACTTGAGATTATCGACGACTGATAAAAATTTTTTCAGAATCTATTGACAAACTTATTTTTATGATGTATAATATTTTAGGTAAAACAAAGCAGAACCTCAGTTCTCACCGGTTGGTCCTGTTATCGAACCGGTCAATACTTAAAATGATTATTTTTAGTATGAGTACTGACGGTGTGTCTGTACTCATTTTTTTATTATATTTATAGTCTTGGAGGTGCTGACTATTAGCAACAAGGAACTGCAGATAAACGAAGAAATTCGTGACAAAGAGCTTCGTGTCATTGGAAATGACGGAGAACAGCTTGGAATTCTCTCAGCCGCAGAGGCACTTAATATTGCATTTGAAAGGAATCTTGATCTTGTCAAGATAGCTCCGCAGGCAACACCGCCTGTATGCAAGATAATGGATTACGGTAAGTACTGTTTTGAACAGGCTAAACGTGAAAAAGAAGCAAGAAAGAACCAGAAAGTTGTGGAAGTCAAGGAAATAAGAATGTTTTCAAACATTGATATTAATGACTTTAACACAAAGGTTAATCAGGCTTGCAAGTTTTTGAAGTCCGGCGATAAAGTCAAGGCTTCTGTCAGATTCCGTAAGAGAGCAATCGCTCATCCGGAGCTTGGAGGAGAACTGCTGGATCGTTTTAAGGAAGCTTGTCTGGAGGTTGGCGTTGTTGAAAAGCCGGCAAAGATGGAAGGACGTAGCCTGGTTATGTTCATTTCACCAAAGGCAACTAAGTAATTAAGGAGGATATAAAGATGGCTAAGGTAAAGGTTAAAACACATTCAGGTGCTAAGAAGCGTTTTAAGGTTACTGGCAGCGGTAAGGTAAAGTACCAGAAGACAAACAGAAGACACAGATTAACTCAGAAGGCTACTAAGAGAAAGAGAGTTAACCGTGCTTCAGGTGTTGCTGATAAGACAAACATGAATGCTCTTAAGCAGTTAATGCCATACGCATAATCAGAATTTTTTTGCAGATAGTTAATCAAGTTTAATCAATATTCGGAGGTAGAAAGATATGGCACGTGTTAAGGGTGCGATGATGACTCGTAAGAGAAGAAATAAAACTCTCAAGCTTGCTAAGGGCTACTGGGGCGCTAAGAGCAAACACTTCAAGATGGCTAAACAGGCTGTAATGAAGTCAGGCAACTATGCATATGTTGGACGTAAGCAGAAGAAGCGTAACTTCAGACAGCTCTGGATTACAAGAATCAGTGCTGCAGCTAAGATGAACGGCATGAACTATTCAACATTCATGAACGGTCTTAAGAAGGCTGATATCACATTAAACAGAAAGATGCTCTCAGAAATCGCTATCAACGATCCTGCAGGCTTCACAGCAATTGTTGAAAAGGCAAAGGCTGCTCTTTAATCAGTATATAACACGCTCTAATACAGAGCGTGTTTTTGTTAAGCGGAAAAAATTTATCCAAAAGTAAGAAAGAGGAGCTTTCTCTTTTTTACTGAGGATGTTTTCTAAGAAAAGTGGTGTTTTTTTGTCTGTTATTACATCAAAGGATAATCCATCTGTTAAACTCTACATGAAACTTTCTTCATCAAAAAAAGAAAGAAAAAATTTGTCGATGTATGTACTTGAAGGATATCGTCTTATAACTGATGCTATAAAGGAAAATTCATTGGTAAGACAGATTTTTTTTACTGAAGATGCATATGAAAAGTATTCTGGCAGTCTATCCCAGGTTGATTTGAAAGAAGTAAAAACACTAATTATTTCAAATGAGCTTGGAATAAAAATTTCATGTACGGAAAAGCCTCAGGGGGTCTTTGCAATATGCAGTATTCCGCCTGAAAAAAATCTTAAAAGTTCACTTAAAAGCGATGGAAGATATGTGGTACTTCACCAGCTTCAGGATCCTGGCAATCTTGGAATGATTATCAGAACAGCAGATGCAGTAGGGATTGACGGAATCATACTTTCCCAGTGCTGCGAACTGTACAGCCCTAAAGTAATTCGTTCAACAATGGGTTCGGCTTTTCGTATGAATATTTTCGACGGCTGCGATATTGATTCAGTTTTCTCATGTTTTAAAGAAAAAGGTATAAGCAGTTATGCCGCAGTTATAGACAAGGATGCAGAAGATTTGAGAACATGCAGTTTTAACGGAGGAAGTGCCGTTCTTATAGGAAATGAAGGAAACGGCTTGCCGGTTCAGGTGGCGGATAAGTGTACGCAGAAGGTTACTATAAAGATGACCGGACACATTAATTCACTTAATGCAGCAATGGCGGCTGGTATAATAATGTGGGAAATGACTAACAAGTAAATTTCCGTCAGGAGTTATGAGAAAATGAAAGAAACGATAAGCTGGATTTGTCTGTCAAAAATATTCGGACCGGCAAATCAGAATTTATGGAAACTTATGAATGCCTGCTCATGTGCAGCAGAAGGATATCAGAAGGTTTCAGAAGGAAGATTTCAACTTACATCATGGGAGAAAAAGCAGTTTTTAACTTTTTCTCAGGAATCGGCTGCTGTTATAATAAAACAGTGCAGCGAGAAGAATATACAAATTATAACATATACAGATGAGAGATATCCGTCAAAGTTAAAGACAATATATAATCCGCCTGCTGTTTTATATGCACTCGGAAATACTGATTGTCTTAAAGAGGAAATATCATTGTCTGTTGTCGGAACGCGATATCCGTCAGAATACAGTTACGGTGCTGCAAGGAAAATATCCGGAGAACTGGCACAAACAGGTTTTGTAATAGTGAGTGGATTTGCTGCCGGAATTGATTCAGCAGCTCACAGAGGTACACTGGATACCGGAGGGAAAACCATTGCAGTTTTAGGCTGCGGAGTAGATGTTGATTATCCAAGGGCTAACAGCGATATACGGGATGCTGTCCTGAAAAATGGTCTGTTTATTTCAGAATTTCCGCCGGGTACTCCCCCTCTTGGAAAGAATTTTCCCTTGAGAAACAGGATAATATCCGGACTTTCACTTGGCGTATTTGTTGTTGAAGCACCTCTTTCAAGCGGTGCACTCATAACTGCAGATTCAGCTATAGAACAGGGAAGAGATGTATTTTGTCTTCCTCCCTGTGATATTTTCAGTAAAAGTTATCAGGGTGTGGTAAAATATCTGCGTGATGGTGCAGTTCCGGTTTTCAGTTACCTTGATATTATATATGAATATTTCACTAATTTTACTCATAAAATATCGTCTGTAAGACCATCAGATGAATACTCACAGGCAAGATCCGATTCATCCGTGTATGCTGAAAAGAAAAAAAGAAAAGCTGCAGATATTCCTGTTCCGGAAGAAAAGAAAACCGGTGATTATGAACATCTGGATGAAGAACAGAGAAAGATTACTGATGCTCTTATGGAGAGAAATCTTCATATTGATGAGCTTTGTGAATGTACAGGCATGGTTATGGCTGATTTGCTGATGAATATAACAGAGCTTGAACTTTCAGGAATTATTTTATCACTTCCTGGTAAAATATACGCTCTTGTATAAAAAAGCTTTGACAAATCCGGACAAATCAATTATACTATATATTATTGCGAATACTAATATTTCATAAAAATGGAAAAGGAGAATAAAATGTCTGATCTTGTTATAGTAGAGTCTCCTGCCAAGGCTAAGACAATACAAAAATATCTTGGTCCCGGTTATGAGGTAATTGCCTCAATGGGACATATCAGAGATCTGCCTAAGTCAAAGATAGGTGTGGATCTTGAAAATGATTTTGAACCTATTTACACAGATATGAAGGGTAAAGAGGATGTAATAAAAGAACTGAAAAAATACGCTAAAAAATGCGATAAAGTATATCTTGCAACTGACCCGGATAGAGAAGGTGAAGCAATATCATGGCATATAGCACAGATGCTTGGACTTGATCTTGAGGACAATAACAGGGTTGCTTTTAACGAAATCACAAAATTTGGCGTTCAGAACGGAATGAGCAATCCGCATAAAATAGATATAGATCTTGTTAATGCACAGCAGGCAAGACGAATCCTTGACCGTATCCTTGGATACAAGTTAAGTCCGTTTCTCTGGAGAAAGGTTAAGAGAGGACTGTCAGCAGGACGTGTTCAGTCAGTTGCAGTAAGTCTTGTTGTTGACAGAGAAAATGAAATAAGAAAATTTGTTACACAGGAATACTGGAGTATCGACGGTAAGTTTACTGCTCCTTCCAGCAGAAAAGTATTTTCTGCAAAGCTTGCGACAATCGACTCAAAGAAAGCTGAACTTAAAACCGAATCAGAGACAAATACTGTTCTGTCATCACTTCAGAACGAAGAGTTTAAGATTACAAAGGTTAAGAAGAGAGTGACAAAGAGACAGCCGGCTCCTCCGTATATTACATCAACACTTCAGCAGGAGGCTTCAAGAAGAATGGGCTTCCAGGCGAGAAGAACAATGAAGGCAGCCCAGGAGCTGTATGAAGGTATTGAGATAAATGACCTTGGGCTTGTTGGTCTTATCACATATATGAGAACAGACAGTCTTCGTGTATCTGATGAAGCAAAACAGGCTGCAGCAGAATATATAAAGAATAAATTTGGCAAAGAGTATCTTCCGCCGTCACCAAGAGAATACAAGTCAAAGAAAAATGCACAGGATGCACATGAAGCTATCAGACCTTCAATGCCTGAACTTGATCCTGAATCAGTAAAGGACAGCCTGACAACTGACCAGTACAAAGTGTATAAGCTTATCTGGGAACGTTTTATTGCAAGTCAGATGGCAAATGCTCTGCTTGATACAATGTCAGCAGAGATTCAGGCCGGAAACTGTACATTTACAGCGTCTGGCTATTCGGTTAAGTTCAAGGGATTTTCTGTTCTTCATGTTGAGTCAAAGGACTCAAATCCTGATGAAGAGGAGAACAAGGAACTCCCGCCTCTTGAAGAAGGCGATGTACTGAAGGTTAAGTCACTTGGCGGAAATCAGCATTTTACTCAGCCACCTTCAAGATATACTGAGGCTACTCTTATCAAGACACTTGAAGAGAACGGAATAGGCCGTCCAAGTACGTATGCGCCTACTATTACTACAATTACATCACGTATGTATGTAGAGCGTGACGGTAAGCAGCTCAAGCCTACAGTACTGGGCGAAGTTACGACCGAACTGATGAAAGATCATTTTTCTAATATTGTAAATGCAAAGTTTACTGCCAATATGGAAACAAATCTGGATGATGTTGAACGCGGCGAAAAGGACTGGAAGAGTACACTAAAAGAATTTTACGAAGATTTTGATTCAACACTTGCAAAGGCAGAGGTTGCCATGGAAGGAAAAAGAGTCAAGATACCTAGTGAAGAAACTGATGTTGTCTGTGACATGTGCGGAAAGAACATGGTAATAAAAATAGGACGTTTCGGGAAGTTTCTTGCATGTCCTGGATTCCCGGAGTGTACAAACACAAAGAAGATAGTTCAGGCTACGAAGGGTGTATGTCCTCTCTGCGGAAATACAGTTATTGCGCAGAAGTCCAAGAAGGGAAGAAATTTCTTCGGTTGTGAAAAGTATCCTGATTGTACATTTATGACATGGAATACTCCTATCGAAGACAAATGTCCAAAGTGTTCATCAACACTTTTCAAGAAGGGCGGAAAAGCAGGAAAGATTCTTTGTGAAAAGCCTGGATGTGGTTATGAGAGAGGTCTGTAATAAATGGCAGTAAAAGTAATAGGTGCCGGACTTGCCGGATGTGAAGCGGCATGGCAGACGGCAAATGCCGGAATAGAAACAGAACTCTATGAGATGAAACCACTGAAATATTCGCCGGCCCATCACTATGAAGGCATGGCGGAGCTTGTATGTTCAAATTCACTCAAAGCTGCACGAATCGATTCAGCATGCGGTCTTCTTAAAGAAGAAATGAGACGACTGGGTTCACTTATCGTTCCATGTGCTGAAGAGACAAAAGTGGAAGCCGGCGGTGCGCTTGCGGTTGACAGAAAGAAATTTTCAGATCTTGTTACTGAAAGGATAAAGTCTCATCCCCTGATAAGAGTAATATCAGAAGAAGTTACAGCGATACCGGAGGGAGACGTAATCATTGCCACAGGACCACTTACATCCGGAGCCTTTGCTGATTCGATAGCGGAAAGATGCGGCAGTTATCTTAGTTTTTTTGATGCTGCTGCTCCGATAGTTACTTATGACAGTCTTGACAAGGAACTTGTGTTCTTTGCGTCACGTTATGACAAAGGGGATGCAGATTATATCAACTGTCCTATGAACAAGGAAGAATATGAACTTTTCTATCATGAACTTATAAATGCGGAATCAGCTCCGCTTAAGGAATTTGACAGAGAATCCTTTAAGGTTTATGAAGGTTGTATGCCTGTTGAGGTTCTGGCCAGACGCGGTGAGGATACAATGCGGTTCGGTCCGCTAAAACCGGTTGGTCTTATCGATAAAAGGACAGGAAAGAGACCTTATGCTGTTGTACAGTTAAGAAAAGAAAACAGAGAAGGAACTATGTATAACCTGGTTGGATTTCAGACCAATCTGAAGTTCGGTGAACAGAAAAGAGTATTTTCACTGATTCCGGGTCTTCAGAATGCTGAGTTTGTCAGGTACGGTGTTATGCACAGAAATTCATTTATTAACAGTCCGGCTCTTCTTAAGGCTACTTTCGAGATGAAAAACTGCCCGGGAGTTTTCTTCGCAGGGCAGATAACAGGCGTTGAAGGTTACGTGGAATCAGCGGCAAGCGGAATAATGGCTGGAATTAATATGGCTGCAAAAATGAAGGGTAAACCTGAGTTTATAATGCCTCCTGAAACTATGACAGGAGCCCTTTCAGCGTATATAAGTGACAGTTTCAATGAGGAAAATTTTCAGCCTATGGGTTCAAACATGGGCATTCTTCCTGAACTGCCGGAAAGAATAAAGGATAAAAAGAAGAAGTACCAGATGTACGCCGACAGAGCACTTATGAAACTCGGCGAACTTATTGATTAAGGCAGGAATTAATTATGATTAATGTTATAGTTGACGCATTTGGCGGTGACAATGCACCAGATGCGGTTGTAGAAGGCAGCATTATGGCTGTTCAGAATCTCGGAATAAAAGTTACACTTGTAGGAAATGAAAAGAAGATACATGAGATAGCTGAAAAAAATAATTACAGTCTTGTCGGTTTAGATGTAGTTCATGCTGAAACTGTAATTGATGTTCACGAAGATCCTAAATCAATTCTTAAGTCAAGAAAAGACTGTTCGATGGCAGTTGGATTTCAGCTTCTTCGTGACGGAAAAGGTGATGCTTTTGTAAGTGCCGGAAGTACCGGTGCACTTCTTATGGGCGCCACTTTTATTGCAAAGAGACTCAAAGGTATAAAGAGAGCTGCTCTGTCACCTTTACTCCCTACAGAAACCGGTTATATGATTCTCCTTGACGGCGGTGCAAATATTGACTGCAGTCCGGAAGCACTGCTGCAGTTTGCAGTTATGGGTTCCGCCTATATGGAAAAAGTTATGAATATTACTTCTCCAAGAGTTGGTCTTCTCAATATCGGTACAGAAGATACAAAGGGTCGTGATCTTGAAAAGGATACATATAAACTGCTCTCAGAAGCTCCGGTAAATTTTGTAGGAAATATAGAAGCGCGTGAACTTCCGTTTGGCAAATGTGATGTATTGGTAACTGACGGTTATTCAGGAAATATTGCACTCAAGCTCTATGAGGGAATGGGACTTTATTTTGCTGGTGTTTTAAAGGGAATGCTTAAGAAAAATGTTAAAACAAAGATTGCTGCCTCTCTCCTTATGGGAGAAGTAAAGGATTTTAAGAAAAAGATGGACTATTCTGAGGTAGGCGGAGCAGTAATGCTTGGAATAGCCGGAACAGTAATAAAAGCACATGGTAGTTCTGATGCAAAGGCTTTTTACAATGCAATCCGTCAGGCGAAGGAATGTGTTGACGGAGGCATAACAGACCAGATTTCACTATATCTGGATTCTCAGAAGGGAGGAAATGACGTTGACTGAACTGGAAGAAAAGATTCATTATCAGTTTAAGGACAAAAAGATTCTGACAGAAGCACTTTCCCATTCATCATACGCCAATGAAAACAAGAGAAACAGAAGAAGTAATGAACGTCTCGAATTTCTCGGTGACAGTGTACTTTCAATAGTTGTATCACAGTATCTTTTCGAACATTTTTCTCATCTTCCTGAAGGCGAACTTACTAAAATAAGAGCCTCACTGGTTTGTGAAAAATCACTTCATATTTTTGCAAAACAAATTGATCTCGGAAAGTATCTTCTTCTTGGAAAAGGCGAAGAAAATACAGGAGGCAGGGAAAGACCTTCAATACTGGCTGACGCATTTGAAGCACTTATCGCTGCTATTTTTCTTGACGGCGGACTTGAAACTGCAAGGGCACATATCCTGAGATTTATTCCGGAAGATGTTGAGGCTCAGCGTCATGCTGCATTTAATGACTATAAAACCATTCTTCAGGAAGTAATACAGCAAAATCCGGAGGAAAAGGTTGAGTACGTTATAGTTGACCAGACAGGTCCTGATCATAACAAGGCGTTTACAGTAAACGTCTGTCTGAATTCAAACATTATTGGTGTCGGTACCGGAAAGAGCAAGAAGGAAGCAGAACAGATGGCTGCAAGAGAAGCTCTTAATCTTATGGGATACAATGAAGCACAGTAATATTTCGATATTCATTCCTCATACAGGATGTCCCCATATGTGCAGTTTCTGCAATCAGCATACTATAAGCGGGGCACAGCATACACCTTCAGGAGAGGAAGTTAAAAAAATATGCAGAGAAGCGTTTTCATATATTAAGAATAAGGAAAACTCAGAAATAGCTTTTTTTGGCGGAAGTTTTACTGCTGTTCCGGAAAAATACCGTATAGAGCTCCTTGAAAGTGTTCAGGAATTTTTATGTGAAGACGGGTTCAGAGGGATACGGATTTCCACAAGACCTGACTGTATTGATGAAAAGATACTTAACGAACTGAAAAAATATAATGTCACAGCAATAGAACTTGGATGTCAGAGTATGGACGATAAAGTACTTAAAATGAACGAGAGAGGTCATACTTCTGAATGTGTGACAAGGGCTTCAGAACTTATCCGTTCGTATGGTTTTGAACTTGGACATCAGATGATGACCGGACTTTATGGTTCTACTCCGGAAAAGGACAGTGAAACTGCAGATAAAATAATTGCTCTTAAGCCGGATACAGTAAGAATCTATCCTACTGTTATTCTTGAGGGAACAAAACTGGCACAGCTTTACCGCGATGGCATTTACAAGGTTTACAGCCTTGATGATATGGTTGAACAATGCAGTGACTATATGGAGAGATTCCGGCAAAACGATATACGGATAATAAAATGCGGTCTCCATGCCTCTGAAACTGTTGAAGGCGATATGGTTGCAGGATATTATCATCCGGCATTTCGGGAACTGTGTGAAAGCCGAATCTTCAGAAACAGACTGGATGCTGAACTTGAGGAAGGCAGTTACAATATATATGTCAGACCGGATCTTGTCAGCAAGGTAACGGGACAGAAGCGTTCGAATATAAAATATTTCAGCCTGAAAGGAATTAATTTGAAAATTATTCCTGCAGAGCAGAAGGAAGAAATAAATGTACTTAAAATCACTTGAATTACATGGTTTCAAATCCTTTCCGGATAAAGTAAAGCTTACTTTTGATGAAGGACTGACAGGTGTAGTAGGGCCAAACGGCAGTGGAAAAAGTAATATTGGTGATGCGGTCAGATGGGTGCTCGGTGAGCAGTCAACAAAGACACTTCGCGGAAACAAGATGGAAGATGTTATTTTTTCCGGTACTACAGCGAGAAAAGCGGCAGGATTTGCTGAGGTTACTCTTACAATTGACAACAGTACAGGTGAACTTCATCATGATGATAAGGAAGTAGCTGTAACAAGAAAGATATACCGCAGCGGTGACAGTGAATACAGAATTAACGGAAAGAGCGTTCGTCTCAGGGATATCAATGAACTGTTTATGGATACAGGACTTGGACGTGACGGATATTCAATTATCGGTCAGGGACGTATCGCAGAGATAGTCGGTGCCAAGAGCACAGAGAGACGGGATATCTTTGAAGAAGCCGCCGGTATATCAAAATTCCGATATAAAAAAGCGGAAGCGCAGAGGAAACTTTCACAGGCACAGGAAAACCTGAACAGACTTCAGGATATTGTGTCAGAGCTTGAATCAAGAATAGAGCCTCTGAAAAAACAATCTGAAAAAGCTCAGAAATTTCTTGTGCTCGCTGAAGACAGAAAGAGACTTGAGATTTCTCTGTGGACTAATAATCTTGCTGATCTGAAAAAGAGTATAGACAAGATTTCAGAGGATTCACTTATCTATACTGCTCAGTATGAAAATATTGAGAGTCAGATAGAACGCGAGGAAAAGCAGATTCAGGATGCATATGACCAGATGCGTGAAATTACGGTAAAAATTGATGAATTCAAGCAGCTTATACTTGATACTGAGAGAGAATCATCCGATTATCGTTCATGCATTGCTGTATGTGAAAATGATATTCGTCACAGCGAGAGTATTATTGAATCAATAAAGGTAAAACAGAATAACGAGGAAAATTCCAGAAAAGCAATTTCTGAAAAAATTTCTGCGCTTGAAAAAAAACTCTCGGAAAGTGAAGCAGAAGTTTCAAAAACAGACCGCGAACTTAAAATGACCGAAAAGAGTTTTGAGGATATTGAGCGTGAAGCAAACGAGGCTGAAAAGAATTTCGGTGATAAGGAAAGTTATATCAACAGTCTTTATCTTAAGCAGAGTGAAATAAAACTTGATATTGCCGCAGCTGTATCCAGAAAAGAGGATGCACAGAATCAGCTGAAAGAGACTGAAGCTCAGATTGATAATTTTAGTCAGACTGTAAGTAAGTATGAAGAGGAAATAAAACAGGCCAGAGAGACATTGACGATAATAGAAGAAAAAGAAAAGGAGTCTGAAAATAAGATCTCCGGTCTCTCTATGGTTTATAAAAAGAAAAAAGAGTCTTTTGATGAGCTTAAGCAGAGTTTTGAAGATATGACTCTGGAGATGAAGGAAAAACAGCAGCGCTCAAAAGTACTGACTGATCTTGAGAACAGTATGGAAGGCTTTAATTACAGCGTCAAAGAAGTAATGAAAGCGTCAAAAAATCAACGGATTTCCGGAATTTACGGAACAGTTGCCCAGCTTATTACTGTAGACAGTCGTTTTGCTACAGCGATTGAAACTGCGCTCGGAGGAGCATTGCAGAATATTATCGTTAAAAATGAAGATACAGCAAAGAGATGTATTGCACTTCTTAAGGAGCTAAAAAAGGGACGAGCTACTTTTTTACCGGTTACATCAATAAAGCCGTATGAATTTCACGATAATGGTGTGAGAAATGAATCGGGATTTATGGCTGTAGCCGATGAGATTGTTCAGTGTGATGATGAATTTAAGAAGATTATGAGCAATCTTCTTGGACGAACTGTCATTGCGGAAGATATAGATTATGCAGCGGTTATTGCGAAAAAATATTCGTACAAATTCAGAATAGTAACCATAGACGGACAGGTTATCAATGCCGGAGGTTCGTTTACAGGTGGATCTGCGGTTCAGTCACATGGTATGCTTTCAAGAAAAAATGAGATATCAGAACTTAACGAGCAGATAAAAATCCTTGAAAAGAAATCAGCATGTGCAAGAGATGAGGCACAGAAAATAAAAGCAGAGGCTGAGAAACTGAGACTTGAGACCGAAGCTGAAAATGACAGAAAGCAGAAGTTCAGCGAAGACAAGCTAAGTTTCAGGTCAGAGATAAAGAGTCTTGAACAGATTATTCAGCAGTCTGAAGCCCAGTTTAAAAACTATTCAGACAGCAGGGAAAGGCTTAATAATACCATTTCAGAAGCAGAATTTCGTGAACAGAAATCCTCTGAGGAATTAAAAAAGATAACTGAGGATATTCAGAATGTTCAGTCCAAAATAGATTCTCAGCAGAGTATAAAAGAAACTCTTATCACAAGAAGAAAAGAACTTTCTGATAAACTGTATGAACTTAAGTTAAAGCGTATGGAAGCACAGAAAGCATGTGAGTCAGTAAAACTTGAGATAAGTCACAGCCAGAGTGATGCTGTAAATCTTAAGGAAAACGCAAAACAGCTCCTGGAAGAACTTGAGAAGAATCTCAAAGTAATAGAAAAATGCAGGTCAGAGATTCACAGAAATAATCATGAACTTGAAAAGGCTGCAGAAAGAACCGAAGATTACAGGGAGAAGATAAATGCTTCATCCAGACAGCATAGTGAAAAGGAACAGGCTGTTACCCAAATGCGTTCAAATCTAAAGGGAATAAACGAAGACAAGGAACGCATCTCACGAGAGATATCCAGACTTGATGAAAAGAAGATAAACACACAGCGGGACTATGACAGTATTATTTCGCGTATGTGGGAAAACTATGAGCTTACACGTTCAGAAGCAGAGCAGATAGCAGTTAAACTTGATAATATTCAGGCGGCACAGAAGCAGCTCAATGAAGTTAAAAATGCAATAAAAGCTCTTGGAAGCATTAACGTTGCTGCTATTGAAGAATATAAGGAAGTGTCCGAAAGATACGGATTTTTGTCAGTACAGCTTTCAGATGTTGAAACTTCCAAACGTGAACTTGAAAAACTCATTGATGAGCTCACTTCTGATATGCAGAGAATATTCGCAGAGAGTTTTGTAAGGATAAATGAGAATTTCAAAGAAATATTTGTTGATTTGTTCGGCGGAGGAAAAGCTGAACTGGAACTTACTGACCCGGACAATATTCTTGAGTCGGGTATAGAGATTAAAGTAGCTCCTCCGGGAAAAGTTATTAAAAACCTTATTTCTCTCTCAGGCGGTGAACAGGCGTTTGTAGCAATTGCAATTTATTTTGCAATACTTAAGATAAAACCGGCACCGTTTTGTATTCTGGATGAGATTGATGCGGCTCTTGATGAAGTAAATGTTAGAAAATATGCCTTTTACCTTAAAAATTTCGTTAATACTACGCAGTTTATACTTGTAACCCACAGGAGAGGAACTATGGAACTTGCAAATGTTCTCTACGGTGTAACAATGCAGCATAACGGTGTTTCAAAACTACTTAAGATGAATCAGGTGGATATACCTGATGAGATGCAGCAGTAAAAATATTTACCTTGACCAAATAATCTATATGTGGTAAAATTAGATATGTATTTTATAATGCAATTCGGAGGTTTTAATGGGACTTTTTAGCAAGATAAAAAAAGGTCTTCTGAAGACCAAGCAGCAGATGGTTTCAAAGATAGCGTTGCTGCTTAATTCATTTACAAAGATCGATGAAGATCTTTTTGAACAACTTGAAGAAACACTTATTATGAGTGATGTTGGCGTTGATACATCACTTGAGATTTGCGACAGACTCAGAAAGAAGATAAAAGAACAGGGTATCAAGGACCCTAATGAAATCATGCGTCTTATTCATGAGATAGTTGCAGAGATGATGGGTGAAGATACAGGACTGGATCTTTCCACTTCTCCTTCAGTTATTATGGTTATTGGTGTAAACGGAGCCGGAAAGACAACCACTATCGGAAAGCTTTGCCACAAACTTAAGGGCGAAGGAAAAAAAGTACTCGTTGCTGCTGCTGATACATTCAGAGCTGCTGCTATAGATCAGCTTCAGGTATGGACAGACAGAGCCGGGGTAGATATAGTAAAACACGCAGAGGGATCGGATGCTGCCGCTGTAGTTTATGATGCTATAACTGCTGCAAAGGCGCGAAACTGTGATGTAGTAGTAGTTGATACTGCAGGAAGACTTCATAACAAGAAAAATCTCATGGACGAACTTGCAAAAATAAACAGAATAGTTTCACAACAGGCAGAAGGCTGTTCAAGAGAAATTCTTCTCGTTCTTGACGCAACTACAGGTCAGAATGCGGTAAATCAGGCAAGACTCTTCAAGGAAGCGGCTGATATTACAGGTATTGTTCTTACCAAGCTTGACGGTACAGCCAAGGGTGGTATAGTTATCTCAATTAAGAATGAACTTAATATCCCGGTTAAACTGATTGGTCTTGGCGAAAAGATTGATGATCTTCAGGATTTTAACAGCGTTGATTTTGTAAACGCTCTGTTTGGTGACGAAGTCCTTGATGAAGGCTTTGAACTGGGTTCTGATGAGTCAGCAGAGGTAACAGAATCAGTTGAAGAACCGGCAGAAGAAGTAACAGAAACGGTTGAAGAACCAGCAGAAGATGTAACGGAAACAGCTGAGGAACCGGCAGAAGAAGTAACAGAAACGGTTGAAGAACCAGCAGAAGAGGTAACGGAAACAGCTGAGGAACCAGCAGAAGAAGTAACAGAAACGGTTGAAGAACCAGCAGAAGAGGTAACGGAAACAGCTGAGGAACCAGCAGAAGAAGTAACAGAATCGGCTGAGGAACCAGCTGAAGAAATAACAGAAACGGTTGAAGAACCAGAAGAAGAAAAGAAGAAAAAATCATTCTTTGATATTTTCAGAAGAAAAAAGAAAAAGGAATAATAACATGAGAGTAATCCTTGCATCAAATAACAAACACAAACTTGATGAAATAAAAAAAATTCTTACGCCTCTTGGTTACGATGTTGTGTCCCAGTCTGAAGCAGGGTGCAATATTGATGTAGAGGAAACAGGAACAACATTTGAAGAGAATGCTGTTCTAAAGGCACAGGCAGTTTATAATTTTACAAAGACAGCGGTTATTTCGGATGACAGTGGTCTTGAAGTAGATTACCTTAATGGTGCACCAGGCGTTTATTCACACAGATATGCCGGAGAAAATGCTACTGATGCTGAAAGATGCGCAAAACTTCTGTCAGAACTTTCGGGAGTTGATGAAAGGGAGCGTACAGCACGATTTGTGTGTGTTATCTGCTTTATTAATGAAAACGGAGAAAAGACGGTTATAAGAGGTACATGTGAAGGATATATAGGTACAGAACCGCGCGGAGAAAATGGTTTTGGTTATGATCCTGTATTTATGTACGGAGACAGATCATTTGCGGAGATATCATCTGATGAAAAAAATTCGGTTAGTCACAGATCAGATGCTCTAAGAAAATTTTCAGAAACAATAAAAAATATGAAAGGCTGATTATATGCTTACAAGCAAACAGAGATCAACATTAAGAGGAATAGCAAGTGCCTATGAAACAATATTTCAGATAGGTAAGGGCGGTATTCAGGATACACTTATAGCCCAGGTAAATGACGCATTAAGAGCAAGGGAACTTATTAAACTCAGAGTTCTTGATAACTGTCCTTATACAGCAAGGGAAGCAGCTGATGAAATTGCAGAGAAAACTGAATCAGAGGTAGTGCAGGTAATAGGCAGCAGATTTGTTTTGTTTAAAAGAAATCCAAAAGATCCGGTTGTAAAATTCTGATGGCAGCTGTCGGATTGTTCGGAGGAACATTTAACCCTGTTCATAACGGGCATATTCATCTTGCAAAAGAAGCATTTTCGACTTTGAAACTTGAAAAGCTCATTTTTATTCCAGCTAATATTCCGCCTCACAAAAAGACTTATGACCTGTGTTCAAACAGTGACAGGCTTCAGATGTGCATGCTTGCTGTGGAAGGAATAAAAGATTTTGAAGTATCAGATTTTGAAATGATGCAGGGAGGAAAGAGCTACACTTATTATACAGTTGAGTATTTTTCCGGATTATACCAGAATGATGAGCTGTATCTACTGGTCGGAAGTGATATGTTTATGATTTTTGACAGCTGGTTTCGTTTTGAGGATATTTTAAAAAAAGTATCTTTAGCAGTTGTATCAAGAGAATATGATGATATGGACATGCTTGAACGCAAGGCGCATGAACTTCAGAAATACGGGAAGATTCGAATTATCGATGCAGAAGCTTATCCGCTTTCTTCTACGGATATCAGAAGTATTATAAAAGAAAATAAAAATTATTCTTGCTATTTACCTGAAAAAGTAGTACAATATATTAGATTTAATAATTTATACAGATAGTAGATGGTGATTATTGTTGTATGATGTAGAATTAATCAAAGATTTTCTCAGAAATCGTCTATCAGAAAAACGATATACGCACTCCGTTAATGTTGCTGATGAGTGCAGGAAACTGGCCCAGAAATATGGTGAAGATGAGGAAAAAGCGTATTTTGCAGGACTGGTTCATGATGTATGCAAGGAACTTCCGGCAGATGAACTGAAAAAAATGGCGATGGAAAGCAATCTGAACATGTCAGAAGCTGAGATATCAACCAAGGCTTTGTGGCATGCAGTCGCGGGGGCAGGATTTGTAAGGGATTCTCTTATGATAGAGGACGAAGACATCATAAATGCAGTACGTTTTCATACCATTGGCCGTGCAGATATGACACTGCTTGAGCAGATTGTTTACATTGGAGATCTGATTTCTGCTGACAGAAACTACAAAGATGTAAAAAAATTCAGAAAACTTGCCTATCAGGATATGGACAAAGTAATGCTTGAAGCACTTATTTTTTCCATAGAATCTGTAACGGGCAAAAGAGGGCTTATTCCGGATTATACACTTCAGGCTTATAATCAGTATGTAAATTCAGAAATGAAACGCATACAGGAAAGGAAGTAATTTATGGTTAAGAAAAATAAATTCAGGATTTTCAGAGATATTCTCTTGCTTCTCATCACACTTGTCGTGATATTTTTTCTTGGAAGTTCAATGATAAAATCAATTATATCTGCAAAACAGCCTTTCGTTAAAAAACAGGGACAGCTTGAAACAGATATGAACACCTATGTTCTGAAGCCGAGTGAACCAGGTGCTGTTTATGACGGACTTGATCTTGACCAGTATATTGAAGGACAGTATACTCTACTTGGCCTTGGAATGGATGAGGATGGACTCAATACGGATATTATGATGCTTGCGGTTTTTGATCTAAATGCAGCAAAGATAAATATTCTCCAGATTCCGAGAGACTGTTATGTTGGACCGGAGTACACCAATGCTTCTACCGGTAAAATAAATAGTGTTTTCTCGGAAGGTTCATGCAGCGGCTCAGACGGGATTAATAAAGTTGTTACATGCGTAAGAGATCTTTTTGGCATACCGATAGACAGCTATATTGCAATAAAATGTACTGATGTTCCTCCTGTAGTAGATGCTATGGGCGGTATCCCTATGAATGTTCCTTACAATATTATATATGAAAGCGATAAGATACTTTACAAGGGTGAGCAGGTTCTTACCGGGGAACAGTCAGAGTGGTTTGTTCGTTTCCGTCATGATTATCTTGAAGGAGACCTTGCAAGAATAAGAGCCCAGAGAATATTCCTTGCTGCAGCAATGCAGAAAGTAAAAGATCTTGGAACAATTAAAGTGCTCAGTATCTATTCCACACTTAAGGAGTATCTTATGTCTGACCTTGAGATAAATGAGATCGGTATGCTTTCTGATTTTGCACAGACGGTTCCTATGGAAAATGTTACAGTGAGAATGGTACCTGGTGAAGATCTGGATAAGGGTGAAATAAATGAGTATTATGGTTATACTATTCATGAACAGGAAACTGTAGATATGCTGAATGAATATTTCAGACCGTATCAGGAAAACCTCTATGCTGAAGATCTTCATATTTTTGAAGTGAAAAATACAGTACCGTATTATGATGATGATTCCAGCAATTTTGGAGATATTATGAACGGTGATGTTCCTGATGTACCATTCAGAGATGATGCAAATACACTTGATTAATGATAAAGAGATTTTGAAAGGAATGGATTTATGGAAATACAGGAAAAATTAAAAAAGATAGTTAAAGTTCTCGATTCAAAAAAAGCTGAAGATATTGAAGTACTTGGAATAAGAGATCTTACTGTACTTACTGATTACTTTGTAATAGCAAATGGTACAAGTACAACGCATACAAAAACACTTGCTGACGAGGTCGAATATCAGCTTTCACAGGAAGGAATAAAACCATCAAGAACAGAAGGTCACAACGGATCAAACTGGATTGTGATTGATTACGGTGATATCATTGTTCACGTCTTCTACAAGGAAACAAGAGAATTTTATCAGCTTGAAAGGCTGTGGGCTGATGGTGAACATCTTGATATCGAAGAACTTATTAAATAATAATTTTAAGGGAGCAGTTATATATGAGCAGATATGATTTTGCTGCTACAGAAGCAAAATGGCAGAAAATTTGGGACGAAAAAAAGTGTTTTGAAGCAAGCAATGATTATTCAAAGCCAAAGTTCTACGGCCTTGTTGAATTTCCATATCCGTCAGGACATGGTATGCATGTAGGACATATCAAGGCTTATTCAGGACTTGAAGTAATCAGCAGAAAAAGACGTATGGAAGGATATAACGTTCTTTTCCCTATAGGATTTGATGCATATGGACTTCCAACAGAAAATACAGCTATCAAGGATAACATTCATCCGAGAATTGTTACAGACAGAAATATTGAAAAATTTACAAATCAGCTTAAAACTGTCGGATTTTCATTTGACTGGTCGAGAGTAGTTGATACAACAGAAGAAGGGTACTATAAGTGGACACAGTGGATATTCCTCAAGATGTTTGAAAACGGACTGGTTTTCAGAGACAAAACAAACGTAAACTATTGTCCAAGCTGTAAAGTTGTACTTTCAAATGAAGATTCACAAGGTGGAAAGTGCGATGTTTGCCATAGTGATATCATACAGAAAACAAAGGAAGTTTGGTATCTCAGGATTACAGAATATGCTGATAAGCTTCTCCAGGGACTTGAAGAAGTAGATTATCTTCCAAATGTCAGACTTCAGCAGGAAAACTGGATAGGCAAATCAACAGGTGCATTTGTAAACTTTGGAATAAAAGAACACGCTGATGAAAAACTCCGTATATATACAACACGTCCTGATACTCTTTACGGTGTGACCTTTATGGTCATTGCTCCTGAACATCCTCTTATTCAGAAGTACAGGGGCAGTATTTCAAACATTGATGAACTGGATGCATATAAGACAGAATGTGCTAAGAAGAGTGAGTTTGAAAGAACACAGCTTGTAAAAGATAAAACAGGTGTCAGAATTGAAGGCATTACAGCAGTAAATCCTGTAACAAAGAAGGAAATACCTGTATACATATCTGACTATGTAATGATGGGATATGGTACAGGCGCTATAATGGCAGTTCCGGCACATGATACACGTGATTATGAATTTGCTAAAAAGTTCGGTATTGATATTATTGAAGTAATTAAGGGCGGAGATATATCAAAGGAAGCATATACCGGAGAAGGTGAACTGGTTAATTCAGGCGAACTTAACGGAATTACAAATAAGAAAGACGCTATAGAAAAGGCACTTTCCGTAATAGAAAGTCTTGGATGCGGTGAAAAGGGTATTCAGTTCAAGATGAAGGACTGGGCATTTAACCGACAGAGATACTGGGGTGAACCAATTCCGATTGTACACTGTGATAATTGCGGAATGGTTGCAGTTCCATATGAAGAACTTCCGCTCAGACTTCCTGAAGTTGAAAATTTTGAACCAGGTACAGATGGTGAGAGCCCTCTTGCGAAGATAGAAAGCTTTGTAAAGTGCAAATGTCCTAAGTGCGGAAAGGATGCAAAACGTGAAACTGATACCATGCCTCAGTGGGCTGGATCATCATGGTATTTTCTCCGCTACTGTGATCCAAAGAATGATAATGAATTTGCTTCACAGGAATCACTTAAGTACTGGCTCCCTGTTGACTGGTACAACGGTGGAATGGAACATGTAACACGTCATATGATTTACAGTCGATTCTGGCATAAGTTTCTTTATGATCTTGGTCTTGTACCAACATCTGAACCATATGCAAAGAGAACTGCACAGGGACTTATTCTCGGACCTGATGGTGAAAAGATGTCAAAATCAAGAGGAAACGTAATAGATCCTAATGATGTTGTTGAAGAATATGGTGCAGATGTTCTCAGACTTTATGTTCTTTTCATGGGTGACTATGAAAAAGCTGCTCCATGGAGTGAAGCAAGTATAAAGGGCTGCAAACGCTTTGAAGACAGAATCTGGGGACTTCAGGATATTCTTACAGACGGTGATGATTACAGTGACAAGCTTCGTACTGCTTTTCATAAGACAATCAAGAAGGTTACAGAAGATATAGAAGCTATGAAGTTCAATACTGCTATTGCAGCAATGATGTCTCTTATAAATGATATTTACAGTGCAGGAAGTATAACAAAGGCTGAACTTGGAGCGTTTATGATAATGCTTTATCCTTTCGCTCCGCACATTGCCGAAGAAATGTACAGTAATGTATTTGGATGTATGTTAAGCGAACAGCCATGGATAACATATGATGAATCACTTTGTGTTGATGCTTCAGTTGAAATAGTAATCCAGGTAAACGGAAAAGTTAAGTCAAAGATTATGATTCCTGTGGGAACAGAAAAAGACGAAGCTTTTGAACTTGCAATGAAGGATGAAAAGCTTGCAGAAGCAGTTGCCGGAAAGAATATCGTTAAACAAATATATGTACAAAACAAGCTTGTCAATTTTGTAGTAAAATAACAAATCTGCGAACGGCATGATTTTGCACTTGACAACACCATGTTTTGTATGTTAAAATAGTAACATGTTATTCATACAGCGTGTAAACTGTTGAATTTGAGTTTTCTGAAATGCAGGAAACTGACTGCAGAGGAGATATAGTTAATTTTTTTGATGACTGACGTCAGTTTATGATATGATCAGGAACTGATGGTTTAGCATAAACCTCTGTCTTAGTGGCAAAGGGAGGGAATAGAAGTGGCAGAAGTTCGTGTTGGTAAAAATGAATCTTTAGATACAGCACTCAAGCGTTTTAAGAGATCATGCGCTAAGGATGGCGTTATCGCTGAGGTTCGTAAGAGAGAACACTACGAAAAGCCTTCGGTTAAGCGTAAGAAAAAATCCGAAGCAGCTCGTAAGCGTAAGTATTAATCAGATCTGTATTTGATTTGAACAGAGCATGCTCTGAAAAATACGAAATTAATCCGGATAAGAGAAATCTTATCCGGATTTTTTTTACTTGAATATATTAAAAATTATTGGAAAGTGTCGATAAAATTATTGGATACTATATATTATATATTTTATTTTCTGATATTGTTTGAGAAAAATATAGTAAAGAGATGGTTACAAAAATAATAAAAAATCGTCTGAATTTATATATTTTACTTGAAATTATGGTTTCTATATAGTATAATAATATAATA
This sequence comes from Oscillospiraceae bacterium, assembly GCA_016296165.1. Taxonomy (GTDB): domain Bacteria; phylum Bacillota; class Clostridia; order Oscillospirales; family Ruminococcaceae; genus HUN007. Next base: position 26,050 of record JAEDJV010000014.1, read on the forward strand.
ATAAAATTAGGGAGGAATTTTTATGGTTCTTGATTCGCTTCAGTTTAAAGCCATGGAAAGCGGAGTTAAGGCAATGTATCTTAAGCAGCAGGTTCATACTCAGAACATAGCAAATCTCGATACTCCGGATTACAAGACAAAAACATTTTCCTTTAAAAATACACTCGAAAATCAAATCAGTCTTTCAGATAAAAAGGACACAACAGAATATAACTTTGAAGCAGAAGTCGGAGAAAAAGATAATGTTGAAGTTCTGGTCGACGGTAACAATGTAGATATTGAGACGGAAAACATTGAACTCTACAGCGCATATATTCAGTCGGCTGCGATTATTCAGAAGATGAACTCCGTTATTTCAGACTACAGATATGTTCTTACTAATTCAAACTTCAAATAAGGGGGAATTGAACTATGGCATTTTTGAATGCACTTAATATAACTGGTTCAGCACTTACAGCAGAAAGATTCAGAACCAACATTATTAATCAGAATATAGCCAATCAGCTTACCATAGGAAGAAACGGTGAGGAACCTTACAGAAGGAAGCAGGTTATTTTTCAGACCAAACCTCAGACGTTCAGCGAAACACTTGATTCAGTATCAGGCGGTGGTGTGAGAGTTACAGAAGTAGTGGAAAGTCAGGAAGATTTTAAGCCTGTTTATAATCCGACCCATCCTGACGCAGATGAAGACGGATATATATATTATCCAAATGTAAATAACACAGAAGAACAGCTTGATCTTATGGAAGCTACAAGAGTATATGAAGCTAATATTGCTGCATTGAGCGTAGTAAAGGCAATGGCTTCAAAGGCTCTGGAGATTGGAAAATAATAAATAATATAAAAAACGGATTTGAGGGAAGATAATAATGATAAATTCTACTTTTATTACTCCGCTTGTTAGTATGCCTACAGTAGAACAGCTTGGTTCAAAGTATATTAACATTACACCTGCAGGAGAAAAGAAAGATGCAGGTATGTCTTTTGCGGAAACTTTAAGAGGCAAAATTCAGGAAGTAAAAGATCTTGAACAGGCGTCTCTTGACAGTGCTTATGAAGTTTCGATGGGACAGAGTGAGGACATTGAAGGTGCTATGATTGATGCGGCCAAAGCTTCGATTGCAATTGAAACAGCAGTACAGCTTACTACAAGAGCTGTAAATGCATATAAGGAAATTGTTCAGATGCAGATATGATTTTTTAAGTATTGATTAATGGAGAATGATTGGATAAATGAAGGAAAAACTTAATAAAGCACTCGGAAAATTTAAAGCTTTCTGGGGTGGACTTACAAAAAAAATTAAAATACTGCTCTGTGCCGGACTTGGCGCAATACTAATCGGAGCAGTTATTTTAACAGTTGTACTGAATTCATCTGACGGATGGGTGGTTCTTTTCCCTGGAATGACAACTGATGAGAGCGCAGAGGTTTATCTCGAACTGGAAAATATGCAGGTCGAAACAAGAATTAACTCTGATCACGAAATTGAGGTCAAAGAGGAACAATGGGACGAACTTGTATATAAACTCGCCGAAAAAGGATATCCTCAGTCTACACCGTCATATGGAACGTTTTTTAATAACTTAAGTATGACAATGAGTGAGTTCGAAAAGAAAGAAACATTAAGATTTGAACTTCAGGACAGAATCCAGACTACGCTTAAGAGGATAGATGGCGTAAAAGGTGCAATAGTTAATATAAATATTCCTGAGCAAAAGAAATATGCATGGGAAGAAAATACAGAAAAAGCAACTGCAAGTGTGCTTCTTACACTTGACAGAAACGCTGATTTTAATGCAGAACAGGTAAGCGCGGTTAAGAATATCGTTGCATATAGTGCTCAGCAGGTTCTCCCGGATGATGTTTCTGTTGTTGATGCAGCAACCGGACTGGAAATGAAAGGACTTGAAGATGCTCCGACAGATATTTTTGACGATGAAAGCCGCATTAATTATAAGAACATAATAAAAAATCAGTATGAAGAAAATGCAAGAAGAATTCTTGCACCTATATATGGTGAAGATGGTGTTATCGCAGTTGCTTCAGTAGAAGTTGATTATGACAAAATTAACGAAGAAGTAAAAGAATTTATAACAAATGAAGACGGTGAAGGTGTTAAACAGTCACAGCACATCAAATATGACACAGATGGTGTTGTTGATCCAGGCGGAATTGTAGGAGAGGAAGATAACACAGACATTCCTAATTACGGAAACCTTGAGGATGAACTTAATTCTGATAATACACCTGAATACGAAAGAGATACTGAATGGGCTATAGGCTACATATTAAGACAGACTGAAAAGGCTCAGGGTGGTATAACTGACGCGAGCATTTCCGTTGTAGTTACCACCGAATCAGGAGTTCTTACAGCAGCTGAAACAGAAAATGTTATTCAGCTTGTAAGGAATGCAACAAATATTGATATAGAAAAGATTTCAGCAGGTGCAAGACTTGCAGATTCACTTGAACTTCCTGGTGAGGATCCGATATTCCCTTCTGATTCTCCTCTTTCAAATCTGTTGAACAGCAAGTGGTTTAAGTGGCTTCTCCTTGCAGCGGGAATACTTCTCCTTGCTATTATTCTGTTAATCATATTACTGATAAACAAACGTGCTAAGAGGAGAATTGCCCTTGCTCAGGCTGAAAGTCAGGCTCAGATTGATAACATGAAGAAATCTATCGAAGAACAGGATAATATGAGAAAGAGCATTGAAGAAGCTGCTAAGGAACATAATGACAGCGACAATGCTACAGCAAATGAAGTTAAGGATTTTGCAAAGAAAAATCCGGAAATTGCTGCGGCCCTCATTCGCTCTATGATGAAAGAATAAGGATGTGGACTGATTGGGAAGAATCTTTAAGTCTGAAGATGTAATAAAAATAGCTGAGGCTGTAATGATCCCCGACTGTGTGGTAAGAATTGAGCCTCAGACTATGCCAGAGTCTACTTTGATTGAAGACGTATCAGATGAAGAACCTGTTTCAGAAGGAGAAAACTGTTTATCAGAAGATGAATGTTCATATGGAGAAAATGCGCAGGAAGCAGAAGAAATTACAAATAGTGAACTTTATCAGGCTGAATACGAGAAACTTCAGATTGAACGTGAAGCTATATTAAAACAAGCCCGGACTGAAGCTGAACAAATAATATCAGCTGCACAAGCTGAGAGTAAATCGATAATAGATAACGCCAACGAACAGGTTAAATCTATTTTTTCTTCCGCCATGGAAGAAGGATATCAGGAAGGCGTTAAGGCTAAGCAGGATGAAATAGATTCATGTATGCTGAAGATTAATCAGTATCTTGCAGAAATGAAAATGGATCAGGAAGAGTATTTTGAAGAATATGCTTCGGAATTAAAATTCCTGGCTCTGGAGATTGCAGAAAAAATTGTCGCTCAGAAACTTGAAACGGATGAACGAATTCTGTTCCCGCTGGTCAGAAGTGCTGTAAAAACGCTTCGTGATGTAAACTGGATAAAAGTAGAGGTTTCCGACAGATTAAAAGAAGTTGCTTCAGAACTTGAAACGGTATTGTCTGAAGCGAAATCATCTCAGAATATTGAAGTTGAGCTTAGAAGAGATGCCGATCCCGGCACATGTGTTGTACATACTGCAGAAGGCGTTATTGTTGCCTCTGTTCTTACACAGATAGAAAATATCAGAGAATATTTTATTCAATATAAGGATAGTGATGATAATGAGCACGAGGCTTGATCACACAAAACTGCGACGCAGTATGAGGTTAAATAATTTTTATACTACGCTTGGAAAGATTGAACAGATAGTCGGGATGACTGTAGAAGCCTCAGGTATGTCATGCAACATCGGAGATGTGTGTTCAATATCGGTTGTTGGTAAGGAAAGAAAAAAGATTCTTTCAGAAGTAGTTGGTTTCAGAAACAATAAAGTTCTTCTGATGCCATATGGAGATATAAACGGTATAGGTTACGGAAGTTTTGTGAGTAATACCGGGGAAAAACTAAAAGTAAAAATGAGTGAAGCTCTCATTGGGCGTACTATTGACGCTCTTGGGAATCCTATAGACGGCAAAGGCGAAATAGAATCAGATGTTTACTACAGCATAAATGGTTCACCTGCCAACCCTATGACCAGACCACCCATTTTTGAACCGCTGGAATTTGGTGTAAAAGCAATAGACGGTATGATTACAATTGGTAAAGGACAAAGAATGGGTATCTTTGCTGGTAGTGGTGTTGGTAAAAGTACTCTTATGGGTATGATAGCCAGAAATATTAAGGCTGACGTAAATGTTGTTGCACTGATTGGCGAACGTGGACGAGAACTTATGGAATTTATCAATAAGGATCTTGGTCCGGAAGGCATAAAAAGAAGTGTGCTGGTTGTGGCAACTTCTGATCAGCCTGCGATGCTCAGATCCAAATGTGCACAGACAGCCACTGCAATCGCAGAATATTTTAAAGATCAGGGCAAAGACGTTTTGCTTATGATGGATTCTCTTACACGTTTCTGTATGGCAGAACGAGAGATTGGATTAAGCGTCGGAGAACCTCCGATAGCAAGAGGATATACTCCGTCAATCTACGCTTCTCTTCCTAAATTGCTTGAAAGATGCGGTAATTTTGAAAAAGGTTCGATAACTGGTATTTTTACTGTACTTGTTGAGGGTGATGACTCAAACGAACCGATTTCTGATACTGTAAGAGGAATTATTGACGGTCATATAATGCTGTCAAGAAAAATAGCAATGAAAAATCATTATCCAGCCATAGATGTTCTGGCTAGTATCAGTCGACTTATGTCAAGTATTGCTACGCCTGAACAGAAAGCGGCTGCGGGAAAAATACGAAAAATAATGTCATTATATCAGGAAAATCAGGATCTTATTTCTATTGGTGCTTATAAAACCGGTACCAACCCTGACCTTGATAATGCAATAAAGAAAATTGAAGCTGTAAACAGATTTTTGCAGCAGCCTGTTGACCAGAGTTCAACTATGGAGGAAACAATTCTTCAGATGATGGATATCGCAAAGTAAGGTAAGGTTGTATGAAGAAGTTTAATTTTACACTTAAAAAGATGCGTGAATACAAATCACAGATTCTTGAGGGAGAAAAAGGATATCTTATGAGCCTTTATTCTGAATACAATCAGCTGGAACAGAGATACAATGATCTTAATGATGAAATGAAAAACGTTTGTCTTGAGTCCTCCGAAGCAATGAGATCCGGCATAAGCGTCAGAGAAATACAGGTTTTTGAAATGAAGAAAGCTTCCATAAGACGTGAACAGGCGCAGCTTAGAATCCAGATGAATGTTATGGAGTCATCAATTGAGAAACAGCGCAGGATTGTAGTTAAAATGTCTCAGGAAGTTTCAGGACTTGATAAACTTGAAGAAAAGCAGAGAGCTGAATATGATTATCAGGTCAACAAGGAGAATGAGCAGATAATTGAGGAATTTCTTTCGTTTAAAATGTCAAGAGGAAGTGAAGATACTTTTGATATAAACGAAATGTAAATTTATAAATATTTTCATTGAAAGGGGGTTAAGCAATGAGAGTAGAAACAGGCAATATGATTCAGGGACTAATTCAAAATGAAAATCCGGATTTATCAGTTTTGTGTGGAAACACAGACGGGCTGACTGGGTTTACAGCTGTTCTGGACAGTATAAATATTAATGATAATCTTAATATTTCTGATACAAATATTGTTCAGGGTGTTGAAAAAACAGAAGAAAATGCCGATAATATATTAGTGGCAGACATAATTGAGATTCCAGAAGAAAGTCCTGAATTTTTTTCTGATTTTGAGGAAGAAATTCTGGAATCTGAAGAGGAAAATGATATCCGTAAAGATAATTTTTATCAGGATGTTGTTGCTTCAGGACTTGCTGCTGATATGCATATGGTTAATCTCTCAACATTTGTTCAGTCTGACAATCAGAAAGCAGACGTGAGTGATAATCGTGTGCCGTTGAATTCGGATATGAAAGTTGAATTTGGAGAAACTGAAAAAGTATCGGTTAATTCAAATTTCAGACATTCAGGAAGTAAAACAGAATTCTTAACTGAATCTGCCCCATACTCAAAGGTTGCTGAAAAAACTGAAGCGAATGAAGTGTCTTCTGAAAACGGATTTAAGGAAAATGTAAATGTTTTGGAAAGACCGGAAATGAAGGAAACATCAGAGTACAGTCCAAAGGAACAGATCAAAGCTGAAACAGTAAACAACGAAATTCCAGTAAGACCGGAAATGAAGGAAACATCAGAGTACAGTCCAAAGGAA
>JAEDJV010000098.1 GCA_016296165.1 Oscillospiraceae bacterium
CGCAGACAATATCACTGCCTGCAACTCCATACTCATCAGCCATTTCCTTAACTGCACGTGATTTGTTTCCTGCTTCAGTATAACGCTTGAATATTTCTTCCGTGTTCATGTTTATTCCTCCTGTAATTTCATTTCCGTTATTTGAATATACTATAACGTTCTTTTGGTATGACATACAAATCTGAAAATCCCATTGGATTATTTGCCTCGTTATATATCCAGTAGGCAGATTCTATTTCACTGGTCAGTGAATTGCCGTGAATAACAATTGCGTTCATTCCTCTTATCATGACATTAAACAAAAGAAACGGTACAGTTTTGCTGCTTAACTCTGTAAGCTTGTATAAATAATCATCCGGCTTATAGTCCCATATAAATTGGCAAGCTCTTATGCTTTTGTACCAGTGTGCAATCATTGTGCTTCCGGTTCCCGCTGATGGTTCTTCTATGATTGTAAAATCATTTTCAGATTTGCAGCCAAGCATCTCGCTTATGAGATTGGAAACACATACAGGTGTAAAGTCCTGCTTGTTGTTTTTTCTGTCTGCGTGTTCATCCTGAAAATAATTGTAAAACCACTCATAGCTCAAATCATAATCAAACTCTTTCATGAACTCAAAAAAGATTGCTTTTCTTTCTTCTGGTTTCTTAAGTATTTCAAGAACTTTTGCAGGTGCTTCGTAACTGTCAGATATTTTAAGTATTCTGTTGACTTTAGACAACGTACTTTCTATGACTTGATTTGACATTTTCTTTTTCGCTCCTTGCGTATATCGTAGTTGTGTTTATACTTTCATGGCCGAGCATCTGCTGAACTTGTTCAATCGGCATCCCACGATTAAGAGCAAGCGTTGCGGATGTTCTTCTGAACCTGTGCGGATGAGCTTTAGGAATTCCAAGCGCTTCACCAACTTCTCTTATTATAGATTCCACGCTCCCTATAGTCAGTCTGGTTATAGGCTGCCGAGACGAAACAAAAAGTGCGTTATTACTATCCGTTCTGCTACTCAGATATTCTTTAATTGCAAGTTTGGCTTTGGTGTTAAGATATACAATACGTTCTTTTTCGCCTTTACCAAATACAGTTATTTCATCATCCCGCAAATCATCTCTGTTCATACCTATAAGCTCTGAAACACGAACACCGGTTGAATTGAGTGTTTCAAAAATAGCGACATTTCTGAGAGAGCCTGAATGAGTAAGATGATGTCTCATCTGTTCAAGCTGCATTTCAGTGAATGGTTTCTTGATTCTTTTTTCCTGTTTAATACTCTTTATATTCAGTGTAGGAATCTTACTGATATATCCCTCTCCAAACGCCCATTTGAAAAAGCTTTTTAGTACTCTTAATTCATTGTCCTGAGAGCACTTGCTCAAATGATTCTGCACACTCATTTTGGCAAGATAATATCTTACATCATCGGCTGAAATGTTCTGAAAATCAGTTTGCACCTCAGTGAAAAACTTCGAAAGGATTGTATTGTAATATGCAAGCGTTTTATCTGTGCATCCTTCAATTTTCTTAGCAACAAAAAACATCTGTATGGCTTTCGCTTTGATATCTTCGTTTGGTATCTGCAAACTCGTACATCTTGATGATATGTCATAATCTGCAAGAAGCAATCTGAGCGTATTTTTGGATATCTCAATGTTTTCATCACCCATTTTACCGTCAAGCATTAATCCATAATCGTTTACTATGTCATTAATTTTCACTGTAGACATTTTCTATCCCCTCCAGAATCCGAAGATACTTAATGCATATTTTGTGTTCATTCTTATTCCTCCTGTAATTTCATTTCTGCTGTGGACCATATCGCGGTATTAAGACCGCATGCTTTTCTGATATACATCAGACTTGCTTCAGGTATCTTACTTATGCTGTCCAGTTTCAGCAGGTCTTCCGATAATTTTAGTTTTATCTCCACTTCGTTTATTTTTGCTGTTTCCGATACGGCTTGCTTCTGATTTGTTATATCCACCATCATATTTAAACTCCCTGCAAATATATTCCCTTGACCGTTCCATACATCCTGAACATTTAATGCAATCGTTACATGTCATGCTTATTTCCCTCTATTTTCTTCATCTGCCTTGAACAGAAACTTGCATCACCAATCATTAGTCCGATTACTTCACATGCATTCACAGCGATGTCGTATGCGGTCTTTGACTTCTCAACTGCTGAAAGCTTTGTACCAGCTGTTCTGATATTCTCCTGGTATCCCTTCCATACTGTAAGCCATTTTTCATAGTCGTCAAGTGCAATAGTATATTCTTTGTGATATTTACGCTTTTTGCTGACCGCTTCTTCTTTAGTTATCTTTCCTTCTCTGAAATCAGCATACAGTTTTTTGAGTTTGTCGAAATACCTGTATGCCGCAGGAGGAAACATACTGTAATCTATTGTTCCTGAGTTGGCCTGCCTTTCAAGTTCAGCGAAATCTGCTGGGTTTTTGAAATCATATACTTTCATTTTATCATCCTCTGTAAAATATTTCTATGTAGGGTCTGTATACCTTGTACCCGTTTTCTATATCTTTTATATAGAAAAATTTTTTTCTATACGTAAAGGTATAAGAAAAACCCTTCAACCCTACATAACCATACATAGAAAATTTATCCTATTGAAATTGAGTAGGGATTATCACCCTGATAATCATCAATCAATTTGATTCCTTTGTAAACATATCCATCTACAGTTCTAACTTTTTGAAACTTCTTACTCATTTCGGTACCGAATTTTGTATTTGACATTACATACTCCTTGTCATTCTCTGCCCACTTTCTGTATGCATAGAATAATGAATTGGCTTTTGTCTCTCCATCTCCGACTACACAGCAGGCATCAACAAATCCGGATATAACATCCATCTCATGTCTGTATTCTGTAACTGCGTCCTTCATACATGCCGGAAGTTCAAGTCCTTCTTCCTTCCAAAGCTTAAACCCTTCAACTATCCATCTGAATATGCCTGATAGTTCTTTGTGAAGCTTGTACTTCAGATGCTTGTCAACCTTGTCCTCTGGGATCTGTACGCCAAAAGGTATTAGATGAATTCTTCTCCATATACCGGTATCTGTTCCTCTGATTATCGGCTTATGATTCGTTGCCATCCACAGCTTGAATTCCGGCTTGAATTCAAACTCATCACCATACAGTTTTCTTGCTGTAACTACATCTCCGCCTGTCAGCTGTTTTATAAGGCCCTCATCAAGCCTTGCTCCTTCGTTCGGTTCTACTGAGGTTACAAGCCTTGCACCTTTTAGACGTGCAATATCGCTGTTTGCCGCTCCGTTCGCCTTCTTCCTGACCATGATTGTGTCCGGCTGGATATTGGTTGCATAATCGCCGAATATATATCTGACTATTTCAAGAAAAGTTGATTTTCCGTTTCTGCCACTACCGTAGAGGAAGAATACACATTGTTCCTGTGTCGAACCACTGAGACAGTATCCGCATGCTTTCTGGATGTATCTTATCAGTTCTCTGTTTCCGGCAAATATACTGTCGAGAAATTCAAACCATTTAATCGGTTCCGGAGCTGATGAATCGTAGGCAGCATTAAGCATTTTAGTCATATAGCGTTCTTTCCTGTGCGGCATTAATTTCAGATCATTTAATTCGATTATTCCATTTTTACAATTCACTGCAAACTTATCAGTATCAAGATTCCGCGGAAGAATAGGAACTCTGTGTTCCAGCTCTTTGACCATTGCTTTCTTTGCTGTATTTGAACGTGTTCTTGTAACATGTTTCTTCCAGAGCTTGAAAAGGTCCTCGTCTTTCCATTCCGGATAAAGCGTTTCGCCTTCCTGTTTCATCAGATCAAGTGTTGCGTCAGCTACCCTGAACACTTCACCAATATTATCATAGTTCCATTTCCCGTCCCGGTAGAACATCCATCTCTTATCCACATAGCTGTATCTCAGATTCTCTCCAAATGCATCCTGCATTCGTTCAGCGTTGCCGGTATCATCAAAACTATAATATTTTTCACAGCTGTACTTTGATTCCTCACTGCTTCCGATAATAGAAATATCATATCCGTTATCAGATGTTTTTCTGACAGGATTATAAGTTTCACGGCAGCTGTCTGCAGCTTTTCTCAGCGTAAGCATTCCGTATGTACTCCCGGACTGTGCCCTGTCCCACTTTGGTCTCATAAGAGCTGATGAACGGTATATCTCATCCATAAGATTTACATCACACTGACACCAGAATGCAAGCAGATTGCAGAACGCCATATCTGCTTCTGACTGTGAAGCGTATCCCGATATATCGCCGCTGTAAAGTGCGTCAAACTTCTGACCTTTTGAAGAATTCCTTGCCTTCTCAATTATCTGAGATGCAGTTAAGCCTGCCGGAACTGAGACTGATGTGCCCTGCGAAGGAACTGCAGTCTTCTCGCCAAGATATTTTGCATGAAGCGGTTTTATGTTATCTGTGCAGTCCCTGATATCTATAAATTCTGAACAGTAATTACCGGTCATCACAAAGAATCTGCCCTTCTCGTACATCTCGACCTTTTTACTGCGTCTGTTTCCGGGAGGAAGTTTTCCCTTGCAAATTATATGTACGCCGTTTCCGGAAAACGAAAGCTCTGTATAAGACCGAAGTCCATATACAAACTCACCTATGATATTATCAGTAATACCGTTCCGGAAATCCTCGACGGCGCTCTTCACGTCGTCAAGGTCTACTCCGAAATATCCGCTTCCGTCAAACATGAACCCTATACCGGCAAGATCTGCAGATACTCTTACTGCAGTGTCAAAGTCACTCCACGTATCCGGATTGTTGCTCTGAGCCATTCCGCCGGTCTTAGGATTTACAGGTATCTTTGATATACCGCTGTGTGACTTCTCATCCTGGACAGCTCTCCAGCATACCCAGTTATTCAGTTTTTTCAGTTCGCTTGGAATGAACTCATACATTTTCTTTTACCTCTTATATCAGAATGGTACATCACCATCACTAAGTATTTCTTCAAAATCCCCAGGAATGTTGAGTGATGCCGGCTGTGACGGCATTGCAGGAGCTGATTGCTGTGCAGGATTATCCGGTGATGATTTTTCCTTGTATACGTGCTTACAGTCAGGAAATTTGCTTTCGTTTGTGTACTTGACTCTTTCTCTCGTTTTACCGTTGTACTCTTCATGTTCTATAGTTAGTCTCAGAGTGCAATTGATGAGATCCTTGCAGAGATCCTGTACTGTTTCATATGCTTTTCCGCTCGGAAGCTTAGCTGACTTCGCAAGTCTCATTATCTGCTTAAAACTGTAGCCCTGTACCTGCATGTCTGCCTCTGTAGGTTCTCTTCTCTTCCAGTACGTATCAAAGATATATCTGTCCTTGTAGTTCTGTTCAACATCGTTTCTGATAACAGTTGACAGATTGATACCTGTTGCTCCGCCCGGTGTCGTTCTTTCTTCAATATTTCTTATGATTACCTCATATTCTCCCGGTGGGATAAGGCCGTATTCCTCTTTTACATCTTCGTAGTTTGTATTAAACATAATCTTTACTCCTTTACAAGTCTTAATGCTTCTTCAGGTGATCTGCATATTCCTGCAATTGCACCTTTCTTCTTCATCTGTGATATAAATCTTTTCTGGTCATCAGAAGCTCTGCCCTTTGCGGTCTTTACTTCTATAAACACAGCCCTGCCATCAGACTTTCTGAACCCGAACAGGTCAGAAAAACCTTTGGGCACTCCTGTTTTGAAATAATTTCCGTTGAGAGTGTAAGCAGCACCCACATTCATTCTGAACAGCTGACAAGTGTCAGCAAGTGCAAGCTGTATCTGATTCTGTATAACATGCTCCTCTGTCATGCTATAAGCCCCCTTTTCTTTGCCTGATAGTATGCCCACCCCTTTTTGTAACCATGAGTCTTTGCATATTCGATTAGTTCAGAGTAAGTGCGGCATTCCTCAGGCGTTTTATAATTCAGTACAAATCCGGTGATCTTCTTCAGTTCTGCATGCTTTTCTTCTTCAATTTCCTCACGCTCCTTTTTCTGCTTTTCCGGAAACTGATATCCGCAGTGCGGACACATCATTACTCTGTTTCCTTTACTGTCCAGAGGCGGGAAAACCGCATAGCATTCGGGACACGAAAGAATCTTAACCTCATCCTCCTTGTCAACCTGTTTCTTTTTCTTCTTTGCGTGAAGATCCCAGTAACGGTCTGCATCCGGCATTCCGAACCTTGCATAGTTTCCAACATGGTCTATGATTATAGCTCTCTTTCCCGGTCTGTATCTCATACACCTCATTGACTGCTGAATGTATAAAGTGAGTGACTGTGTAGGACGCAGGAGAATAGCACACTGGCAGTCCGGAACATCAAAGCCCTCGCTTATCAGATCAACGTTACAGAGTATATCTATTGCACCTCTTCTGAACTCCTCTATGATTCTGTCTCTCTCTGCACGCGGTGTACTGCCGTCAATGTGTGCTGCTTCGATACCCGCCTCACGAAACTTGAATGCTGTCTCTATCGAATGCTTAACGGTTGTACAGTAGCAGACTGCCTGAAGGCCGGACGCAAGCTCATTGTAGTATCTTATTACATCTCCGTAAACTGCCTTGTTTATCATCATGGATTCAATTGCAGAAAGGTCGTAGTCCCCCTTCTTTATCTTTATGCCGGTAAGATCAACAAGCTCTGGAGAATAATAATCATAAGGTGCAAGGTAGTTGTTCTCTATAAGCCACTTTGCAGTTACTCCTTCGATCAGCTCATCATTGACATCTTCAAGCCCTGAACCGTCAAGCCTTGTAGGAGTGGCTGTCACTCCTACTCTTCTGGCTTTCGGGAATGCCTCGTATATCTTTTTGTAAGTTGATGCAAGGCTGTGATGATTTTCGTCAGTTATTATAAGAGCCGGATACGGTATCTTTGACATCCTTCTTGATGCTGTCTGAACCATCATGATCTGGCACCTGAGCATGTCCACTCCCCATTTTCTGAAAGTGTTTTCTATCTGCTCACAAAGTTCTTTTCTGTGGACAAGAAACAGCACACGATTCTTCTTGTCTGTTGTCCTCTTTGCAATCTCTGCGACGATAACCGACTTACCGCCGCCGCAAGGAAGCACAATGCAGGGTGCCTGTTTGCCATGCAGGTATGCATTACGCACTCGCTGCACCAGTTCCTCCTGATACGGTCTCAGAGGCATTTGCATTCGCCTTCTTTCTCTTGTTCATTTCCTTTACAGCACAGTTCCAGCAGAGTGGTTTACCGTAGCTTTTTGTTGTTCCGTCAACTATATCGCTGACAGTTTTCTTCTGAGCCGGCATAATAACGTTTCCACAGTCTGAACATTTCTGTTCAGGAACAAATCCATAATAGGTCCTTATTGATTCATCCGCAAGTTTCAAATCATTCGATATGTACATAGTATCAAACAAACCTATAGGCGACTTGCATGTGTCTGTTCCGTCTGTCTGCGTTGCAAATGCATACTTGCCGTCAGACGCTACTGTTTTAAGTACGATAGTAAACATTCCTTCAACTGTTATCTTTTCGTCAAGCAGCTTTCCGATCGTCTTAGCCTTCTGCCTGCCATCCTCACCTGTTTCAAGATGAGAAAGGAAATATACAACAGTATCAGAAGGCAATCCCTCAACTGACTTGATGAGGTCCCAGAAGTGCTGTCCGATTTCAGTAAACTTCTGAAATCCGGTCTCCTTTGCTCTGCGCATGAACTCGTTTGCCATAAGATACTGAACATCATCAATGACAATAGCCTTTGTCTTCTGGGTTCTGATGAAATTTGTAATGTCGGAGTATGAATCGCTGCTGATTGAGTGAGTAAACTTTGTTCTGAACGGAAGAGGCTTACCGTTTACATTGACGAGTGATATCTCATCAGCGCTAAAGTTTCTCATTGATGCAGACTTTCCGCTGCCCGAATAACCTAAAATTAATACTGGTAATCCCATAATTCTGTTCCTCCTACTTAATTATCAGTGACTCTGAGCTTTCGATTGAAGCTCCGTCAAATACTTCACCGTTCTTTATGAGGTTCTTCACCTCTGTCTTTCTTACCTCCGGCATGGAGTACTTAAGAAGATCATCCCTGCCGGTATTCTGGAGCATGGTTATGAATTCAAGTTCATTCTCGATCTTAAGAGACGGAGCGTTCTTTCTGATTGAAAGCTTTGCCCTTACGCCATCTATCTTCTTAAGATTTATGAAGTTCATATTATCGAGAAGATATTTCTTCATTGACTCTATCTTCTTGTCTCTCTGGTCCTTTCTGCTTCTGAGTTCCTTAATCTCCTTGTCGATTTCATCAGACTCTGCCTTGAGATGCTTTATGTACTGAGCAATGTTCTCCGCCTTAAATTTAAAGTCATCCTCGATACCGCTGAGTTCTTCGAACCATGCTTCAAGACGTTCTTCTCTGTCCTTAACCGGATCAATAACATTGCCTTCTGCGTCAATAGGTTCTCCGTCCTCGTTTACGTCATAGATTAACTCATTAATCTCGTCGAATCTGTCAAAGAGCAGTGAAAACTCGTTTGACATGTCAAATAATCTTCCCATACTTAAATTTCCTCCATTTTCTTCATTGTTGTATTCATAAGTTCTTCTGCTTTTTCCCTGTAACCAGGATATTTCTTAAGACAGCCTATGAGCCTGTTTATTGCATCTATTGCATTCGCAAGATATGCCTTAAATACTTCCTTACCGTCCTCTTCGGATACGGCCGGTTCAGCATTATTTTCAAGTTCTTCTATCTTCCTCTTGTACCTGATAATCTCTCTGCTAAGCTCAAGATTTTCATCCTCTTTTGCAGAATACTTGTCAGCCCACTGCTTGTCACATGTATCCATAGCTTTTCTCATGTTTTCTATCTCATGCGAATTATCAGCTACTGCAACCGTTACAGGACTGTTCTCCAGTTCTTCTATCCTGTCTTCAAGCTGCACTATGATGTCTTCTTTTTCAGAATATTTCTCCTGAAGGTTACGGTTTCTGTCAGCAAGCTGTTTGTTATGCTCCAGTATCTCTTCCTTTTCAGCCTTAAGGTCATTTATCTCTTTGATTTTTTC
>JAEDJV010000099.1 GCA_016296165.1 Oscillospiraceae bacterium
AGAATTCAGATACCAGCAGAATCTCACCGACCTTGGCATACCGGATGAAAATATCATTAAGTACGGATTTGCTTTTGAAGGAAAGAAGGTTCTGATCGGGCAGGGATGATGGTGTGATAGTGGACTATATTGTTAAAAAACGAGGAGGCAGGATTTCCGACATACTTATATGTCATTTTTCCTGCATCCTTATTATATCATTTGCAGCCAGACAATTTATCAAAAAAGGTACAGACAATCACCAATCGTCTGTACCTTTTTTCTAATCTTCCGACTCATCAAGCAGCTTTTCAAATTCCTCCTCGGTAAGAGGTTTTGAAAAATAATATCCCTGAATATAATCACATCCATGTTCTGCAAGGAAATCAAGATGTTCCTTTGTTTCAACGCCCTCAGCTACAACCTTGAGTCCGATAAAATGAGCCATATTGATAATTGAACATACTATACCGTCAGCCTTTGGACTTGTGCCTATTTTTCTGATAAATCCCATATCTATCTTGAGAATATCAAAATTAATATCTCTCAGAGTACTGAATGATGAATAGCCGCTTCCAAAATCATCAATGAGAATCTGTGTTCCTTTTTCCCTCATAGTTTCGATGATTTCATTTCTGTTGTCCATAGCGTCTACCCATACCGTTTCAGTTATCTCATAACGCGGAATAATACTGTTATCAACCATTATGTCTATGTTTTTCATTACACCTTCAATAGTTTCATTAGCATAAAAATCCATCGCTGAAAGGTTTACAGAAACAGGGACAACCTTTTTGCCTTCACTTTTTCTTTGTCTGAGGAAGTGTGTTACACAGTCTGATATATAGAGATCCACTCTGGAAACACTTCCGTTTTCCTCAAGCGCAGGAATGAACATTCCAGGTGAAATAAATGAATCGTTTCTCTTCCACCTTACAAGAGCCTCTGCTGACACGATCTTATGAGTAAATGCATCAAATATCGGCTGATAGAACGGCTGGAACTCGCCTTCACGAAGCGCCTTCTCAAATCCGCTGACAGCAAGCTTACCTGACAGGTATCTTTCCTCCTCCATCGGACTGAACACAGAATACGGAGAATTATAAATATCCTTAATTCCCTTAAACGCCATGATAGCATGATCAATCATATCCGTTACAGCTGCTTTTTTATCTGAAATATTGTAAACACCGCAGGTAATAAGCACATCAACCTCCTTATCACCGGATTCAATATGCTGGTGTGAAATTCTCATTATCTCATCCACATCAAAATCATCTTTGCGTATAAGCATGATAAAATGATCCGAAGCCGGAAATCTCCCTAAAACCAATGGTTTCAATGATGAACTGCGAAGTATATCTGAATAATCCGCAAGAAATCTGTCACATCTTGCTGAACCAAATATCTTATTGATTACCTTAAACCATTTTATATTTGTAACCAGAACTGCATACTCTTCATTACCGCTGTTTTCAAGGACGTATGAAGCCTGGCTTACAAATCCTTTGTAGTTACAGAGTCCGATAAGAGCATCATTCTCCCATACATCCGTTTCATCGGCAACACAGAGCAGAACAATTTCTCTGTTGCTGTCAATATACTGAAATTCATATTTCAGGTACCTTTTTTCACCTGTTTCCGAAATACCATGAACGTAAACAGAATATACCGGATCCTTTTCAAGCTTTTCCTTTATCTTACCAGCTGAAATTCTTTCATAAAATTCATCACGTTCATTTACATCTATAAGCTTTTCATAGATATCCCTGCGGAAGAAATCATAATCATAGAGCTTATTTTCCTTACCAATATCAGAATTATTGGCAAGCGACCTGCCTCTGCCTGAATTTATGAAAATAACCGTTGTAAATTTGAACTGTTTCATGACAAGATATGAACCAACAACATTTTTAAAATACTCATCGGAAATATCATTTATCTGAATAATCGCTTCTACATGGTCATTCACAAGGTTTTTCAGCAGGCTGACATTAAGTTCACGAATCTCTACACTTCCGTCAGGCATATTTACATTATATGAGCACGAAACCTCTTTTTCATTTGCTGTAAAACGTTCTTTGAG
Source organism: Oscillospiraceae bacterium (assembly GCA_016296165.1). Classification (GTDB taxonomy): domain Bacteria; phylum Bacillota; class Clostridia; order Oscillospirales; family Ruminococcaceae; genus HUN007. The sequence goes on from JAEDJV010000099.1 coordinate 2,066, forward strand.
AGCATCCAGGTCAAGTATGTCAGAAACATTTTTTCTCTGTTCAGGATCGTTTACATTACTGAGTATATATTCACGACACAGAACCATAGCTCCGGATTCGGTACTGTTTTGCAGCTTTTCCCGGTATTCATCACTTAACCCGTAGCATGTGACAACCTTATCTGCAGTCAGACTTACAGTAATCATTGATGATGTTTCTGACAGAGAAAGGAGGATTGCATCTATCTCATCCTTATGATTTTTCTCTTTTACGCGAAGTTCATCCGCCGTCTTTTTAGCTGATTTTCTCATCTCATATCCGATAAATATCATTATAATAAAAATAATGATAATAAATACTATCAGATACATCCTCATGGCATAAGAAAGCCTGAAAGCCTCACTATGGATATCATCCAGTACAAGAAGCCATTTTTTATCAGCCATAAAATTATAAACAGACACATACCTCTCGTTATCTTCATTAGAAACATATTCGAATGAAGATGTTTCGTCCTGATCAGAGTTACGGTATTTTTCACAGAGTTCTTTTACTATTTCGTTCTCTGTACTTGCTGTTATCTTTGATGAATCTTCATTGAATATATATTTTCCGTCAATGACATTGACCATATAATACTCGGCATTGTCAAAACCTCTGTTCTCAAAATCATTGAGCATATCAACAAGTCCGGAAGTATATACGCCAAGTCCCACAAGTCCGATTGGATTTCCTTCTTCATCGAAAATCCCCTTGTACATGGAAACTATCTGTTTTCCGCTTGCCGGAGAGATGATAATACCTGTATCGTACACACCGTCTCCTGCCTGTATCAGTAAATCACGCAGCTGCTCAAGAGGTTCACCTTCTCTGGTTGTAATACCAACAACCTTCCTGTTTGTATGTGCAAGAACATGGGTATTCCACTCACTGACATAGATTCCCTCAAGGTTTTCTATTTTTGAAGAAAAATCCTCAGTAAACTTCTGTGCGGCATTGATAATATTTTCATCGGAAGGATTTTTCACAGCCTCAATAATCTCCGGATTGCAGCTGTATATACTCAGCATATTTTCAGTATTGCTTACATATTCCTTTATTATTGTCGCCCGGATGTCAGATATTGTCTTCATATGCTCAACAGTACTGTTTCCTGCTCTTTCTGACACCGCTATCGTTACAAAAACAGAAAGACCAATCATTATCAATATCTGAGCAATGACCAGTATGTACGTTGCACGCTTTTTTGAGATGTTTCTTTTATTCATTATATCGCCCCATTCTCCTGTAGGTTTGCGGAACTGTTAGCATTCCCTTTTCATAAAAATCTATCCCATCCACCAAAACTATTTGTATAATCTTATAATAAAGTATAACACAAATATTTCTGTTATGCAACTACTCTTCTGTTAATGATTTATCATCTGGGTCTCCTGTACAGCTTTATATGAAATTCCGTACCCTTTCCGATTTCACTTTCTGCAGAAATCCGGCCGTCCTGACGGCATATGATCTGTTTTGCCAGTGCAAGCCCGATTCCCACGCTTTCAGATGAAGGCGATATCTTATAAAATCTCTCAAATATATGAGACATATGTTCCCTGCTGATTCCCTCTCCGTTGTCTTTAATATATATATGACTCGATATGTTGTCCTGTGTTGTCCTTATCTCTATCTTTCCGCCTGAGGGCGTATGTTCTATTGCGTTTTTGACAATATTTGATATCGCCTCTGTTGTCCATTGTCTGTCACAGATAATCGTTATGTCATCAGAGTACTGGATATCCAGTTCAGTTTCCTTAACTTCAGCCATAATTTCAAAAGTCTCTCTTATCTGTTTCATAATCTCACTGACGCGAACATTTTCTCTCTTTAATTCTATAACGTCAGCCTCAAACTGCGACAGGGTGAGAATGTTTTTTACAAGCCATTTTATCTTCAATGCCTGTTTATCTATACTTGCTGCGTATTCTGCCCTTTTCTGATCTGTAACCTCAGGCTGTTCAAGCAGCTGGGCCATCATGGATACTGCTGTCAGAGGCGTTTTGATTTGATGTGAAATATCCAGAAACATGTCGGCTGTATATTTTTTCTGCCTGCTCTCATTTGCACAGCATTCTCTGAGCATTGCAACAACTTTGTAGATCTCGCTCTGTAAAATCCCGTAACTTCCTTCCTCCGATTCAGAAGGAAGCGGAAGCGAAAGGTTATCCTGAACATCAGTAAGATATTTTATAAGATGACTGATTTTTTTCTCTTCCTGTTTTCTCTCGACCGCCACAGATATGTACATCAAAGTCATTCCTGCAAGCGGTATCAGAAACATATAGTCTGATTCTCTGCATACTGCACACATAACCACTGCCGCTGCCAGAACAATAAATCTTATTCTGTTCATATCACACCTTTGCTTTCAAGACGATATCCAAGTCCGCGGACTGTACTGATAACCGGATTTTCATCTGTTGTTCCGAGTTTTTCACGAAGTCTTTTTATATACACGGTAAGAGTGTTGTCATTTACAAAATTCCCCGCATCATCCCAGAGTGCATTGAGTATCTGCTGTCTTGAAATGATTTTCCCTGAATTATTTATAAAAATCATCAGAAGCTTATATTCCATTGCGGTCAGAAAAATCTCTTCTCCGCCCCGGTACACCTTACCACTCTGAATATTTACTTGATTCTCTCCGACCATAACTGTCCCCGGCTGTCCGGAGGCCCCGGTTCTTCTGAGTATAGCCTTTATTCTTGCTGTCAGTTCACGTATTCTGAAAGGTTTGGTTATATAGTCGTCAGCTCCCTGTTCAAGAGCAAGCACAGTATGTATTTCGTCATCGCATGCAGTAATGAAGAGGACAGGGACATTGTTCCTTTTTCTTATTTCCCTGCAGACAGTATATCCGTCTCCGTCCGGCAGCATCACATCAAGAAGGCAGAATCCAATGTCCTCACCGGAGTTTATTATATTCATCGCATCTTCAACGGTATATGTTGCCACAGCATCATAACCTTCCTGAATCATAGATATCATGAGTCCTTCCGATATCAGCCTGTCGTCTTCCAGTATAAGCACTTTCATAAAGTGCACCTGCTTTCCTAAAATGATATAACCTGTAAAATTTATCTGACGTTTGCTGCCAGCGGATATGCAGGACAGTAAAAATATTAATTGCAGTAAATGTCAGATTTATTACTGTTTTCACTATAATTATACCATTTCAGTACGTATCATCTCAAGTATATTGGCTTTATTTTTCTTGCGGCTGCAGTAATACGAAACAAAGCAGAGTGAAACCGCTGTAATAAAGACTATTATAATGCACAGATAAACCGGAAACGGTATTCGCATTACTCCAAAATAACTTTCGATATTTCTCTTAATAAGATATATAAGAGGAGAAGACAGTACAGCCGCAAGTATAACTGCCGTCAGAAGCATTGCTGTATTTTCAGTAAAAAGCATGACATTAATCTGTTTCTGCTGCATTCCGGCTGATCTTAGTACTGCCATTTCCCTTAATCTTTCTTTTGTACCGGCACACACAGAATTATAAAGATTAATAATACAAACCATAGATACAAAAAACATAAAGCTGTATGATATGATTCTTACAAGTATAGAAAGAAGATTCTTCATCTCCAAAACCATTGTATTAGTGATTGTTTCTTTTGAAGTTACCATTACATTTTCAAATTCGCCGGTCAGATGCGAACTGTTCTGATCAGCCCGCATTAACAATCTGGCAATCTGACTTTCCGGATCTGATATTTTTATAAACAGCATATCCGATATATTATCCTCTCCAAAAAAATCTGTATTCATATAAAATACTGTTTCCGGTATATAAACCGCTATATCACCGTAAGAAATCTCCGGTTCATCAGATATCTGGGACTTACCTGCAAGTGCTGCAAGTGTACACTCCATATTACCTTTTTCCTGACAGATAAAAGAAAATTTTTCACCCGGGCTTAGATTGGTAACATTATCCACCTCATAATACATGTACTCCGACGAACCATTCGTTCCATAATCATCTGTTGAGAATTCTGAATGCCTATAAATAATAACGGGATTTTTATCTGTATCTAAAAGCTCATCATCCGCTTTGCATTTTTTCCCCAGTGCAAAAAATTCATCATCCGGGATAATATGCACATCTGCATCAACTGTCTTTCGCTTTTCATCATAATTTTTTAAAAATTTTTCAGCCTCTTCTCCAAGTTTCAATGTAATTATCTTTCTGAAAGCATTATTGTATTCTTCAGAGATAACCCTTTTATCCACATTCGTGTAAGTACACAGAATTTCATCAACTATCTCCGCACCATTGTCTCTCTTTATTTCTCTTTTAAATTTATCAGTTATTTCCAGACCGTCATAACATGATACAATATAACCACAATCACAGGCCAGTACTCTGTTTGGCAAAGACGAATCTGTCAGTTTTATATCCGCCATTTTCACAATACAGTCTGTACCGTATGAAATAACCATAACAACAGTCATAAGTACAGTCATAGCTCTTACTATACTTCCGTTTTTATGTCTGTTGTATTTCAGATTTTGAGTCGCAAGCATAAATTCAGGTTTTCCGTGTTTAAAAAACCAGCTGTTTTTTCTTGCTTTCTTTTTCGTTTTTTCTGCAGTACCCCTTATATTTTCAACAGAAACGGACTTCCCGATTTTATGTGCCGGGAAAAATGACGCAATGCACACAGAAACAATAACTATTAAAGCCACCACCGCAAGACGTACCGGTTCTATGATGAGTTTTACTTCAGGAAGTACGGAAAAACCACTTGCAGACAGGCTAAGCAAATTAAAAAGTACAGGTTTAATAAGTTCCATACCTGCTTTGACCATGCCAATCCCCACCAGGATTCCCAAAGGCAGTGATACGAGAATCATAAGTGACCCTTCATAATAAATACTGCTTTTTTTCTGTTTCCTTGTGGCCCCTACTGAAGACAGCATGCCGAGATATTTTCTTCTCTCATCAAAGGATGTATTAAACAGATTATATATAAGCACAATCGAAACTGAAATTATAAATACAGAAAAAAATACAACTAAAAATTCTGCAATCATATTAAAATTACCTTTGCTGCTCCTCGCAGAAAAGATAAGCAGCATATCGTTTGTGACAGGATGTTTTCCGTCTATGCTGTAAATCTCAGAATAATAATCCTCCGATCTGTAATCATCAGGATCTATCTGACAGTAAAAATCAAAAGTCCCGTCCGGAAAAGGAGCGTTCTCAGCATAGGTAAGTCCTGTATAAAACGGATTTTCATCATTTTCAGACAACATTTTTTCAATAAATCCTGTAATCTCATATTCCTTGCATTCCCCTGTCGGAACATCAAACAGTTCAAACGTATCATCCTCATCATACAGCGGAAAATAATAAGGAAGCTCCTGTGTCTCACCACAGGACACAGTAATATCAAAAAGAGGAAAATCCGCATCTTTATCTTTATTTATTCCTTTTATGTATCTTTTTACAAAGTCGTATGAAACTGTATCGCCGATTTTCAGATCAATGCCGTCTTTTCTTACACTTTCACTTAAAACTATTTCACTGTCGTTTTCAGGAAGTCTCCCCTCTGTAACCTTAACGTTCTGCCATTCAAAATTTTTTTCTGAATAGCCCGTAACCAGTATATACGGCCGGTCATTCCTGACACTCTCCGCAAGTTTTACAAGTCCTTTCCTGTATGAAACAGCAGTATCCTCTATATATTCATACTCCAGAATTTTATCGCAGGTATCCCTGTCAGTATCTTCAATTAATACATGCCATCTCCCCCTGTTTTGTGCCACTATCTCCTCAAGATAAGACATAACCGTATCTTTTCCGGTAAACACACATGTCAGAAGCATAGTCATAAGCATAATTCCGATAAATGTAGTGACCGTCCTTATCCTGTTCTTCTTCATATACTGCAGAGTTACATGAAAAACTATATTCCTACTTTTCATCACTAACCCCTCCGAATTTTCTTATCCGTTCATCTCTTACTATCCTTCCGTCCTCCATACAGATCATCCTGTCTGCAAGCAGGGCCAGACTTTCGTCATGCGTTATAAGGATAAACGTCTGTTTCTGGCTTCTGTTTGACTCCATAAGCAGCTCTATTATCTGCTCCCCGTTTTTACTGTCAAGGTTTCCTGTAGGTTCATCAGCCAGCAAAATAGCCGGTCTGCTGTACAGCGCCCTCCCAATAGATACTCTCTGCTGCTGTCCGCCTGAAAGCTGGTTTGGAAGGTTATTTCTCCTGTCAGAAAGCCCGAGAAATTCTATAGTTTTATCAAGTCTCTCCATATCAAGAGGTCTTCCGTCAAGAAGATGCGGAAGTGCAATATTTTCATCAATATTAAGCACAGGCATGAGATTGTAGAACTGATAAACTATCCCTATCTGTCTGCGCCTGAAAACAGCAAGTTTGTCTTCATCAAGTGCCGAGATATCAGTATCATTTATGATAACTTTTCCTGAAGTCGCCTTGTCAACACCTCCAAGAATATGCAGCAGTGTGGATTTACCGCTGCCTGAAGGTCCTGTGACCGACACGAACTCACCCTTTTCGATACTTAATGATACGCCGTCAAGTGCCTTTACGAGATTTTCTCCTTCACCATATATTTTTGTAAGATTTTCACATCTGAGTATTGCCATAAAATCTGTCCCCCTAAACTATTTTTCTGAATATTATTATAGCACTACATTGTTACATTAATATGAATTATAAAGTGACAGAATAGTCATATTAGTAACACCACAAAATCGTGTGAAGAAAATTTTATAAATCCTGCAGGTTCAAACAGCATTTTTTCTAATTAACAACTTGTCGCTCCATCAGTTTTTGTGCATAAATAC
>JAEDJV010000100.1 GCA_016296165.1 Oscillospiraceae bacterium
AAACCATCTCCTGCACTCATTGACAGAGGAATCACTCTATCCTCTGTATTTTCTATTTTTTATTTATTATAACAACAGCATTTTTCCCGATCTGCTCATAACGTTCTATTACCCTGTCCATATCGTATGTAACTATTCCCATCATAGGATCGTGAAACTGTACTGTATTGTTATCATAATCAAAAGCACTCAGGACAACACAGTGCTCATTTGTAGGCCATGTGACTTTTTCCCCCTCCGGAGTCTCCCATGACCATATATACTCCGGCTCTGCAAGATCAAGAGTTGTCCACAGAATAACCGGTACATCATACTCCACAAAACTAAGGAGTTCATAAAACGAAGCGCCGGTCAGATCTACCGGTGAAACGAATAAATCATTTTCATCAAGATATTTTTTTGCTGCAGATACTATACAAGGAGCAAGACATCCGAATGATGTGTCATTTTCAGGATCACCCGGAAAAACATATCTGAAATCAGGACCATAAAGGTTGTCATCATCATCACGTTCAAACTCCTGCTTTTCCAGGTAATCACGTGCTATATCAAGTTTATCGGCCTCAAATCCCATATAGTTGAGTACCATGGTAAGCGAAGTAACTTCACAGCCTGTCGGGAGATCCGGAAGCTGTTCAAGTATTTCTATTCCGTCTATAGTGTGCGAACCTGTCCTGTTCAATCCCGCAGGTACAAATTCATCTGTTGAAGCAGGACGCAGATATTTTGTTACATATGGCTGAATATCTGTCTGATCTGTATTTTCACTTTTCAAAAAAACCGCAATGAGCACACCTGCCGCAAGGGAAACTGCACAAGCAGCTATTGTAACCTTAAACCTGATACCCATCGTTATCACCCCATTCAGATTTTCTGGTCATATTTTTCCCGCCCATCCAGAACCAGAGATACTCTTCATAGCCAATTGCAGAATACCATGTGTCCAGAGATGTATAACTAATAAAAGCTTCAGTACATCCTGATCTTTTCAAGAGTTCTGTACCATAGGCAACCATACTTCTTCCTATGCCTCTGTTCCTTTTCTCCGGAACAACTCCCACATAACCTAAAAGTCCGGTTTTAGATTCTTCATCTGTAATAATAGTATCCGCATTATAATCAAGTGTCATAAAACCGGCAATCTCGTCTTTTAAAACTGCAAGCAGAATATCTTTGTTTTTCTGAGGATAAAAAAAACCTGCCCACTTCGGTTCAACTTTTTTTACTGCAGAAATAATCTTATCATTATCCGCACCTCTGGAAACAATTAATTTCAAATCTTCCGGCTGATGATATTTTTCTGAAAATGTTTCATACGAAAAATCATCAGTATAAAGAAACATATTGAGACAACCGTTCGACGCTGTATATCCATATCTTTCAAAAAAATGGTGTGACGAACTGTTGATTAGAGCTCCCCAGAAAAAATCACTGCTATTCCTTCCCAGAATGATTTTTTCATAGCCCTGTGAGAAAATTTCTCTCTCGCATTTATTAAGAAGATTACGTCCATATCCTCTTCCCTGATAATCGGGATGAACACACAAAACCGCAATATGATTGTTTTCAATTGCAGCAAACGCAATCAGTCTTTCATAAGATGTTATCGTTATAATCCTGCAGCTGTTAAGTTTCTCCAGAAAAACCCTGAAACATACCGGAATATAATCAAAACAGCAGCAGAAAACTTCATAACATTTTTTTATCTCTAAATTCTGCATGAAAATTCTCTTTTTTTTCTGTCAGAATCTGTTTTTTCTTTTAAACGGGGATGTTTCACTGTTTTTTCTTCATCATTGATGTTACTGATGTTATTTTTAAGATATTTTTCAATTCTTTCTTCAAGACAGCTTACATCTATGTCCATAGATACATCAAAACTTTCCATATTAAACTACCTCCGCAAAAACACATACGTTTATTTTATCACTTTTACGTATTTTTGTCAACCTTACAAAAATGTATGCCAAATGTATTGAAAGTGGCAGACAATATTATTTTTTATATTGACAATACATGTACAAATATTATATAATTATAGTGTAAGTCAAAATGGATTTGAGTTTCATGATGATTTATTTTTTATTTACTGAAAACCAAGCAGCTGTTAGAGTCTTAAGGCATACTTTTCAGCTGTTCCATACGAATTTATTATTATATTTTATTTTGATATACAGGAGAACACAATGAAAAAATTATGTAAAAACTGCGGTGCAAAAATCCCTAAAAAATCCGACGTGTGTAAAAAATGCGGTGAACCATACGAATACATAGATCTTGAGCTCGATCCGGAAACAGAAAAAGCGCTTCAGATTGAGAAACCTTCAAATATGCTTAATATCTGTATTCTTTTGGTTTCTATTCTGGTTTTTATATACTCGCTGGTGCTTATATTTCTCAACTTTACCAACCAGAGAGAAAATTCCAAAAACAAACTCCCACAGACTTCAGTTTCGGATAGTGAAAACTCCGAAAGCAACGATAACAGTTCAGTTCACTACAACGCAATTGATTTCATAGGTCAGCCGCTTTCTGAAGTAAAGAAGGTGCTCGGAGACCAGTACAGTATCAGGATTTCAGATACTACACTTATCGAATATATAAACTTCCCTGTTATACTCTCAACAACAGATGAAACACCAAATGATAACTCAATTATTTCAAAAGTTATTTTGAAGGATAATGCACAGATAACGCCGTCAGTAACCGCAAATATGACTTTTGATGAACTCAGGATAGTTCTTGCACTTACACAGAGTGCACCTGAACTTGATGAAGCAGATGCTTTCTATTATGTACGCAAAGTATTTGAAAATGACAATTATCAGATGAACGGTGAATTCAAGTTTGACAACGGCGCAACAGATAAAGCACCGCTTGAAGTAATACTTACATGTGATGAACTTATTAATCCAAAAGTATTCGGAATGGTTACAGGCCTTGACGAAGACAGCTGGCTCAATGTCAGAAGTCAGCCGATTATTGACTCTGAAGCTATCATACAGCTTTATAATGGGGACAGAGTAGAGATTATCAGCGAAATTTCCACAGAAGAAAACAACTGGTTTGAAGTTGAAACTTCAAACGGAACAGTAGGTTTCGCTTCAGCAGCTTTCATTTCTAAGGAAGGAACAGGTTCAGCTCAGACTTCTGAAGAATCAGATCCAGAAAATGAAACTTTGGAAGAAACAGATTCAGAAAATGAAACTGAGGAAGAAACAGAGGAAACAGAATCTGACGAATCAGAAGAATAGACAGTTTACTGTCAGCCGATAGTAAAATGATTCAAAACGGCAAACAAATATCATAAATTACAGGCATATAACATATTTTCTGCCAGGAGTGTTATATGCCTCTTTTTATCAGGCATATACTAACAAGGAGCAAATGAGGAATCCCAGGATGGAAGAATATAATTTTAATGTAAACCTCGGAGGAATGCTGGATCTTCTCTCAAATCATCTCTACAGCACTCCTAAAGTGTTTTTGAGAGAACTGCTTCAGAATTCCGTCGATGCCATTAATCTCATGAGGAATGAAAATACCCTGACCGAAGAACCGCGCATCGATATTATCGTAAAAGAAAACAAATCAATTACTTTTAAAGACAACGGCTGCGGAATGACTGGAGAGGAAATCCACAAATATATATCCGTTATCGCCCAGTCTTCAAAGAAAAAAGCTGATATACCTTTTATAGGACGATTTGGTATCGGTCTTCTTTCATGTTTTATTGTAACATCTGATATAATCCTGCGTACGCGTTCATACAAACATCCCGAAAAATCATACGAATGGCATGGATTTGTAAACGGAAAATATACTGTTACCGAAACAGAATTTAACGAAGAACATGGTACAGAGATTATACTTAATGCAGATTCAACACATACAGATATATTTAACTTTTCCGAAATACTAAATGCAATTCGGTATTACGGTCTCCCTGTTCCGTATCCTGTATATGTTTCTGACGGAACCTTTACAGTACGTGCAAATCCACTCTTTAACAAAACAAGCGCTAATGACCGCGAAAATGTTCTGACAATGGGAAGACATATTTTCGGAACAGATTTTGACTTTATCGACTATATTCCACTCGAATCCGAAAGCGGTCTTTTCAGCGGTGTAGCATATATACTTCCGTTTACCGTATCTGCAGCTTCCGTACGCAGCCACAGAATTTACCTAAAAAATATACTTCTCACAGAAGACGGATCTGCTATTCTTCCCGAATGGGCATTTTTTGTGAAATGCTTTTTCAACACAGACAAACTCAGCGCAAATGCCTCACGTGAAAACTTCTATAAAAACGAACTGCTTCAAAAAGCTCGTGACGAGATTTCACACTGCATTTCCTCATACCTTGAACGTACTTCAATACAAAATCCTGTGCTTCTGGCACGCATAGTATCACTGCATGGCAATGCACTAAAGTCTGTTGCTGCTGAAAATGAAAAACTTTATAAGATATTTATGCCGTATTTTAATTTTGAAAGCAGTTTTGGAATACGTAACGGAAAGATGCTGATGCACTATGACTATACTGTTTTCTATACAAGTGATGCTGACGCTTTCAGACAGCTCAAACCTGTTTTCAGTGAGAAGGATGAACTTCTTGTAAATGTAAGCCATACATACGATAAAGAACTTATCTGTATGCTTGAGAAACTTAACATCGCGCATACTGAACCGGTAAGTGAAACTCTCCTTGATACAATACTCGAAGAACCTGTTGATGCGGAAGACTATGACTATCTGTGTGCTATTGCATCAATTGCGCTTGAAGAATACGACTGCAGCGTCCGTATAAAAAGCATAAGTCCCGCACAGCTGTCTGCTCTGTACACGGTAAACTCGGAGGGTGAACTGAAAAGGGACATCGAAAAGGCAAAAAAAGTATCTGACAGTATGTTTACCGAGATGCTCGATAATTTTGAAAATGAACTGATAGAAGATTCCTCATCAGTTCTGTATCTCAATTCTGAGAATCCTCTGATTATGCAGCTAATGAACATTGAAGATACTGAAAAGATTTCTGTCTGTGCATGTATTCTGTATATTCAGGCACTCATTGCCGGAGGATTCCCTGTTTCTGCAGGTGAACTTTCAATGATGAACGAAAATCTCATTAAACTTATGGAGTGGGGAATATAAGATGTTTGAATATACACGTTTTGAATCCATTCCTGATGGTGAAGAAAAGTTACGTTACCTAAAAAAATGCATCTCCGTATCAGACAGCCGTAAACAATATGCTGAATCACTTAAATTAAGATTTATGTACATACGCGAATCGGTACTTAACGATGATAGCTTCAGGGCAGTTATTATGTTTCCGGAATACATGGCAATGTTTAATGAACATTCCGAACAACATGACTCAGTTTCTTTTATGACTGCATTCAGATGGATTATGGACAAACTTACTGATTATTATCAGGTAAGCGGAAAAAGCATAGAAAATTATTTTGAAAAATATAAAGAATACTGCATAAGATTTGGTTTTTCTCTCCGATCATACTATCATCTCCGAATTAAGCACTGCTTTGCAAGTGCTCCCGAACAAGTCCCGGAATATCTTGCTCTTTTCAGAAAAACTGAATCGGATGAACTCTGCAACTGCAAGGCATGTGAGCTTAATACTGAGATTGTTACTGAACTACAGTTTGGCAGCGAGGTAAAAGCCGTAAAAAAACTTACTGCAATGATGCAAAGAAACATCACATGCTCTGTTGTTCCGCAGATTACCTACGGAAAGTTTGTTGAACATTTCACAAAGCTTGGAAATCTTGATGAAGCTGACTACTATGCAGATCTTCTCACACCAATGGCAGTAAGCATTAATTTTCTTGGTGAAATAGCCGATATACTTCTTCTTAAATCATATACGTCTCCTAATGATGCCTACAATATTTTCTGCAAATATCTTGAGATGTTTATCAAAGTAAAAAATCCACGAATGAAATTTTTATTTGCAAATGCGTCTGCAAGATTTTTTGAAAATATCAACAGGGACGAAAATGAAGAAATATCAATGAAACTGCCTCGCACCTTCGAGCTTTACAATGAAGATAACCTTTACGATCCTGATATTATGTTTGCTTACTTTAACGATATAGCTTCAGAACTTGCAGAAAAATTTGATAAAAATAATCATAACACACTATATAGCGATATATTAAATACTGAATATCCTTCAGAGCCGATATACGAACTTTCTCTACCAGAACACGGTACAGCAAGCCGCATTCCATTTTCCGTTGCCGTTCCTTTTTGTTCTGAAGAATCCGTACCATCTGCTGAACAGATTACGACTCTTTTAAAAACAATACCGGATATCGTATTCAACGATATATCTTCCAGAGATTCTGATACAATTATTTTATGTGGATACAACAATTACATCGAAACAAACTTTATCTGCAAGATAAACATCTGTGAACCCGAAGACCTCGACGAATACCGCCCGCTTCACAGACTTCCCAAAGGCGCCTTTGAAACAGTTGTAAATGAATGCAAACAGATTATTCTCATATCTACCTTATTTCACAAAGGAACGGAAAATCCGGAAACGACAGCTCTTCTTCAGTTTGCAAATGTCCTCAACACAGATAATTCACCTGTAATACTCTGTGTTACAAACGGAACAATGTTTTCTTCAGACTGGGTTGCTTTTCACACAGAAGGAAGACTTCCTCTATTCGACAAATATATGTACGGCATCCATGTTTATCCGTCTGTAACAGATGAAACACGTTTTGATGTAATAACCTCAGGACTTGCGCAGCAAGGGTCAAGAGAACTTGCAGTTTTAAATGCTGAAGAAGAAGATCTTGATTTTATCAGCAGAGTTATTTCACAGATTGCTGATCTTATCTGCGGATATACTGAATTAAGAGATGAAGGTTTTAAAACCGGATTTGGAGTAGTATATAACGACGAATCCGAAGTACAGTTTTCATGGGTTCCGGTTGAAAAAGCATACCCGGAGAATTTCACTTCAACTGGACGGGATCTTGCTGTTCCATTGCTATATCTAAGTGCAGATGATGCTGAAAATGACAAAGGATATTTTATCAACGAAATTCCTGAAGAAATAAGAGTACGAACTGATTTCAGAAACTCTATTAAATCACTCCGTATCGAAGCAGTACTGTCCCGCAGAAATTTCCCTTATATTGCAGAATCATTCAGAAAGTATGACGAATGCGAACTAATCTGCGGCTTTAATGTACCTGTTCCAGCTGAAAGCAATTCCAGTTACGATACTGATGAGGTATATATTGAAGTTGAGAGTATTTCCGATGATTATTCTGAAGTAACAGGAAAAGTAACTATCGAATCAGATCTGATTCCAGAGTATATTAATGGAAATGTAATTACTCTCTTAACTGAAAATATGATGTTCTGGAGATTTGGTTACCAGGGAGAATACTTTACTGCAGACGATACATATATCTTCATATAACAAAAACCGTGTTTCATGATTGAAACACGGTTTTTGTTATATTATTGTTTATCCTCTCTGATACTTATTTCTCCGCTTGAAACTATATCTTCCTCTCCGTTTTCATATCTTACAATCAAACGACAGTTTTTATCAATTCCGATCAGAACTGCTTTTTTTATTTCTGACGGTGAAATTATTTTTATTTCCTTACCTATCCACATGATTCTGTCAGAATAACTTTTATAATATGTGTTTTGCTCCAGTTCATTATAATAATTTATAAATCTGTTAAGTACACCGGCTGCTATTCTGTTTCTCATATCACTTTTTTTCATATCAAATACTGCTCCGGCAATATTCTTTATGGTATCAGGAAATCCTCCTTCAGGTTCATAGGTATTAATACCTATTCCCAGTACCGCATACTCAAGGACACCATATTCCATATCTAAAGCGGCTTCTGTCAGTATCCCGCAAATTTTCTTTCCATCCATATAGACGTCATTGACCCATTTTATCTCCGTTTTTTTTCCGGAAATCTCTTCAATTACTTCCGCTGTGGCAGACGCTGCGGCCGTTGTTATTTTTATTGCCTCTGAAGCTGATATCGACGGTCTTAATAGAAGACTCATATACAATCCTGTATCTGACGGAGAATAAAAATTTCTCCCCAGTCTTCCGCGACCTGCAGTCTGTTCTCCCGATATAATTACAGTACCTTCTCTGGCACCAGCCGCAGCGGCTTCTTTTAATTTTATGTTGGTCGAATCAATTGTTTTATATACGATTATATCATTAATAAAATTATTGTTGATATATTTTTTAACCCCATCTGCAGTTATTACATCATTATTATCCATAAGTCTGTACCCTTTATTAGTTACTGCCTCAATACTGTATCCTTCCGATTCAAGTATTTTTATTGCTTTCCATACAGCACTGCGTGTACACCCTATGCCGGATGCAATCTCTTCCCCGGAGACAAATTCCCCTTTTTTCTTTTCAAGTAAACCAATTAATTTTTCCTTAACTGTCATATGCTACTCCCATATTACTTATTTTTCATATACAAGTATATCATCAATTTTATTTTTTTTCAACTATAAATAAAACCTCCTCTCAAACTGAGAGGAGGTTTTGATTATTTAAAAGTAGTGTTATCAGATCTTATCAATCTTGTGTGATACGAACTGCTTAATTCTTGAAAGGTCTGTAATTGTGAGATTACCGTCTCCGTCAACATCACCGTTAGCCTTATTAGCTGCAGCTGGTGTCTGTTCCTTTAAGATGTAGAGAGCGAGGAGTGAGAGGTCACTCATATCAACATTACCATCAAGATTTACGTCACCGAGGAGCTTTTCTCCTGTTACAGGTTCTGTTGTTGTAGTTGTTTCTGATACAGG
>JAEDJV010000101.1 GCA_016296165.1 Oscillospiraceae bacterium
ATAACTGAAGCTTCAGCAACAGTTTCAAGCAACTGCGGTCCCGGCACAATAGGAATAATATATATCAGAAAATGAGGATTTACCATGAAAAATATTTTAATAGTAGACGACAACAAAATCAATCTTACAGCTGCAAAAAATGCATTAAATGATGTTTACAAAGTTACAGCGGTTATTTCCGGAGAGCAGGCTCTGAGATTTCTCTCCTCAAACACACCTGATCTCATACTCCTCGATATTAATATGCCGGAGATGGATGGTTATGAAGTTCTTGAAAAAATCCGTCAGATTGACAGGCTGATGTACATACCTGTCGTGTTTCTGACAGCTGACAATGACGCTCAGACCGAAAGCAAATGTCTTGAAGCCGGTGCTGTTGATTTTATTGCAAAACCTTTTGTTCCA
This sequence comes from Oscillospiraceae bacterium, assembly GCA_016296165.1. Classification (GTDB taxonomy): domain Bacteria; phylum Bacillota; class Clostridia; order Oscillospirales; family Ruminococcaceae; genus HUN007. The sequence goes on from JAEDJV010000101.1 coordinate 406, forward strand.
ATAGTAATGCGTTCAAGAATAAGCAGAGTTATTGAACTTGAGGAACTAAGAAAAAGCCTTGCAGTTAAACTGGATGAAAAAATACGTGAAGTATCAGATATGAAAAGCCGTACTTCAAAGGATACTCTCACCGGACTGTGGAACAGAACTTATACTGAAGAAACTGTCAATTTTCTTCTCTCTGAAGGAATTAAGGGCGCGCTGTTCATGATTGACATGGACAACTTCAAACTGATTAATGACAAATACGGACATATCGCCGGCGACAATACACTTAAAATGTTCGCTGACACTATGCGTAATCATTCTTCAGAACAGGATATTCTCTGCCGTATAGGCGGCGATGAATTCATTATGTTTATCAGAGACGTTAATGAAAAGAAAAAGCTTGGTGATATGGCTGCCGGGATAATTAACGAACTTACTGAAAAAATCAAGGATACCGGTTATGATACAAATACATCAGTTTCTATCGGTATCTCCCTGTCTCCTGTAGATGGAACAGAATTCAGTCAGTTATACAATTCTGCTGACAAATCCCTTTATTTTGTAAAACAGAACGGCAAGGGTTCTTTCCACTTCTTCAGCGACCAGCATCTTCAGGAAAAAGAACGTTCTGAAAATATAGTTGATATAAAATTTATCAGAGACCTCATGACTCGTTCCGACGCCAATAATGGTTCATACATGCTTAATTTTGAATCTTTCAATAATGTATATAACTTTATCCGTCGTTTTGTGGAACGAACAAACCGTATGGTTCAGACAATTCTCTTTACCGTTAATGATGAAAATAATGACTTTTCAGAAATCGAAGCAGCACTCGAATCACTGGAATATGCAGTTTTCAGTTCATTAAGGCGAGTTGATGTTTCCACAAGATATTCAAGTAAACAGCTTATCGTTATTCTGATTGATTCGGATAAAGAGGGCGGTGTTTCAGTTGCTCAGAGGATAATCAGCTGTTTTGAAGGTATGTGCAATAAACCGAACATTCACATAACATATGACATCGCACGCATGGAGGGATTATCAAATTAATTTATTTCAGACTTTCTATTATACCTGAATATACAGTAAACGCAACCATCTTCTGATATTCCGGATCTTCAAGTCTGGCTGCCTCCTCCGGATTCGAGAGAAATCCGCATTCAACCATTACAGTAGGATTTTCAGAAAAATAACATAAAAACAACTCTTTTCCGCATTCTTTGATTTCACGTTTATTTTCCGGCTGAAGATACTCCACGAATTTATTCTGAATGTTTTGTGCTATATCTCTGCTCTTTGAGGAACCCTTAGTGGAATAAAACATCTGAGCCCCGCTGTACTTCGGATCAGTGTACTGATTCTGATGTATCGAAATGCAGATTGCGTTCTTATGTTCATTAAACTTCGCAAGACGGTTATCCATATCAGAACTTTTCTGATTTGCTATCCCCTCTATTCCATCATCATGTATGGATCTGTCAGTATCACGTGTAACATCTGTTTCAAACCCGGAAGCCTCAAACATATCCCTTAGTGTAAGAAGAATATTCAGGTTTATCCCCTTTTCCGGTGTTCCGTCCGCGGCTGAACATCCGCCGTCTATTCCACCATGTGGTGCATATGTCTTAATCATGGTCGTTCCTCAAACAACGTAATTTCGACATTTAAAGCAACTGAACAGATTATATGGTGCATATGTGTTAATATAGGTTTTAATATTTAAATCTTCCAGTCGATAATGATCTCACGTGGTTCGCCGTTATCTGTTTTTCTTCCGATATAGATCTGTTCGATGAATTCATCAGCGATCTCACGTGTTATCTCATCAATATGAGTATATTTTTTTATCAGGTCATTTTTCATTATCTCATTATCAATGGAATCATTTATCTCCTGTATTCTTGCAGTCAGCTTTTCCTGCTGTGCAAGAAAGGAGTTATTTTTATTTTCGATGTCTTTACTGAACATCATGTATTGTTCTTTTGTTATCAGACCTTCAAGCCTGTCATTATAAAGCTGATACTGTTTTGTGCTTATTTTGTTTATCTCAGCTGTTAATGAATCGTATTCGTTCTGATAAGTTTCAAGGAGACTGCTTTTTGTATCTTTTATGCTTATTGAATTAAGATCACAGTATCCTGCTATTAACTGATTAAGCTGATCAGCTATTGTTTTTTCAAGAGTTTTTCCGCTTATCGCATTTCGTTCACTGCATACCATAGCACCTGTTTTATATGAACCGCAGACTAACTGGTAATAGGTTCTGGTTCGTGCTTTATTATAGTATACGTCTCGTTTCATCGGACTTTTGCAGTGAAGACATTTTACTTTTCCGGAAAGAGGAGAAAGTGTCTGCGTTGTTCTTGAAACACGCTGACGGCTCTGAAGACGCTGCTTTGTTTTCTCCCAGGTTTCCATGTCAATTATCGGTTCATGAGTGCCGGTAACTCTTATCCAGTCTTTTTCAGGGACTTTGAGTTTCTTCTTGTTTTTGTAGCTTACGTTATGGGATTTTCCCTGAACAAGCGTTCCGGTATATGTCTCATTTCTTATCATTGTATAGATAGTAGTGTGTGTCCACAGACCGTTGTTCACACTTGTTTCTTCATTATGATTAACGTACTTGCTTTTGCACTGTCTCTTGTATTCAGACGGGCTTGGGATGTTTTTTTCGTTTAATCTTTTTACTATCTCACGATATCCATAACCTTCAGTAAACCACCTGAATATATCATGCACTACCGGAGCTGTCTTTTCATCAATGATAAGATGATTCTTATTATCCGGATCAACAAGATATCCGTACGGAGCAAATGAGCCGGTAAATTCGCCGTTTGAACGTTTGGCTTTTAGTGTTCTTCTGATGTTTTCAGAAGTTTCCTCAAGATACCATTCATTTGTAAGACCGAGTATCTGTCTTGTTTTTTTATTGGCATGGTCATCAGTATCTGCATGATCAACTACACTGATAAAACGAATGCCCCATTCAATAAACTTGTTATGAAGATATTTTTCGATAATCTCCATATCTCTTGAAAAACGTGACTGTGACTTGCAGAGAACGATGTTCACACGCTTGTTTTCACAATCCTCAAGCATTCGTCTGAAATCAGGTCTTGAAGAATCTGCACCGCTGTAATCTTCATCACAGTAGATATCGTAAATATCCCAGTTTCGTTCCTTGCAGTAAGCCTTTAACATCATTTTCTGGTTCTGTATGCTGTCACTTTCATCAGTTTTAAATCGTTTATCTCTGTCCTCAGAAGACAAACGAACATATATTGCAACCTGTACCATTATAATCTACATCCTTTACAATTAAAATGAAAAGGGTGCAATACAGTTTTTAACAAACTTATTATACCACTTTTCATCTGTTTTTTCAATTATCCTGCTCTGCGCATTTTTTCTGCTTCACTGTTTATGATACGTTCCAGTATTACAGTAATCTTCTTTTTTAATTCGTCTGTATCTTTGGTTATAAAATTGTTTATTACTTTGATGTTTTCGTTTTGCATTGCTGTCTCCTCCTGTAACATAATTATGATTGTTTCTCTCTGTATATTAATAAAAATATTGCAGCAGTTTATCTGTTAGCTTCATGCGTTTGGGGTTTCTCGTGAAGTTTTTCAGGGCGATGCTTTCTGATAAAAGAAATTCTGTCTGTCATGAATTCATAAAACTCCGATGTGAGAGCCATTATCTCAATAAACAGCATAAGATCATTTATCTTATCCTTAAGGCGCTGTATCAAAGAAGATGAACGTGCTTCCTCTTTTATTGCTTCTCTTGAAAAGTAACGGGGTTCAGAAGGCTTGTATTTTTCAAGTTCAGTTTTAAGTGTGTTTATCTGATTATCTTTTTCAGCAAGTTCTTCTTTAAGCTGCTTATTTTCCTTTACTGCTTTTTTCTCTGTTTTTATATCAGCAATCTGTTTCTTGGCAAGCTTGCTTACATTTTCATACTCTTCTTTAGGAACAGTTACTTTACTGCCAAACATCGTTCTGCCTACTTCGATACTATCAATATTTGTTATTCTGGTAACCTGTTCTGAAGTCTCTTTAAGAATGGTTTCATTCTCATCTATCATGGTTTTTAACTTTGTGTTTTCAGCCTTAAGTTTTTCTATTTCCTGTTTTGCATTATCAAGTTCAATAAAGACTTCTTTCGCATACGTTCCTCTTGCTTTCTCAGGCTTTTTTACTTCAATTCCATGTTCTTCACATATCTGCTTCATAACCTGATATTCTCTTTCACGCCAGCGTGCAATTGCGTTTTTATCTTTACCAAATCCCATTTCTTCAAGAGCTTTTGAGATACTGTTTCTGGTATCAAGTTTTGCATTATAGTGTGCAAAGGGAATATAATCAAAGTGAAGATGCGGTGTTGCCTCATCCATATGCAGAACCGCATTAAAGACGTAGAAGTTAGGGTTTCGTTCCTGAAATCCGTTCATGTATTCAATCAGACATTCTTTGGCTGTTTCAGAATCAGCAGTTCCACATGCAGTATCTTTCATCGTACCAATCTGCATTAAATCTTCATAAAAACTTTTTTCCTTGTTGGATGACTGAATTACATTGTCAGAGTAATCATGCTTAAAGAGGTGCTGGTAATAGTCAGTAATGTGTCTTGACTTTATTTTCTGCTGCCTGTTATGTCTGATCACAGCTTCCTGAAAAAGATAATCATAAGCATCTTTTACAGGCTGCTGTTTGAAAATTATATTTTCTTTTATTCTTTCATTATCAATATGTTTAGCGACGAAAGTTCTGTTGTTGTGTGTCAGTGAACCTTTTCCCTGACAGAATGATATGCTTTTTTCGTTCATATATATTTCTCTCTTTCTTATCTGCCTACGCAGTAAGATATCGTGCGCAGCACGTTTTTTACCCTTGTTCAAGGGTAACTCCATAGCTCTTTTGAAGTGATTCCACCACAAAAGATCAGGAGCTCTGCCGAGGGCATTTCATATAAATCACATTTTCATCATTTTCCGCATTATCGGATAAGAACTGTCGAAACTGAAAATGTCGAAAATGCGGAAAATGTATAAATACTAATTCATATTGAAAATATATGGATTTACATGAATAATATTTTTGCTCTTGTTATTTCCGTTTGCTCCCGGAAGTTTTTCACATATAAGATATCTGTATTCAGAGAGCATCTCAATTGTTTCATTAAATGATTTAGCGTTTTCAAAAAGTGAACCTCTGCAGATCTGATAAAGTTCATTCTGACCGATATCATGAATCTGCTTTTCTCTGATTTTATTGATTACTCTTTCTGCTTTGAGCATACTGCGGTCAGTTTCGCCGTAGCTGTATCCGTAAATAGCCATCTCACGATAATAGTTTCCAATCTCAATTGCATTGCAGAGAGTACGGAGATCAACGTTTGTCTTTTCAGGATTTCTTCCTGCTATGCTGCATTTTATACAGTGAATGATTCCGCAGATTCTTAAAATCTGTCCATGATATTTTCCACCCCAGTCTCTGCAGAAGATCATTTCCGATACAAGCTGTTTTTCTATATAGTCGTTGTAGTATTCTGCAAAACACTTTGCTGCATCCGGCTCAAAGGTAAGGAGCATTTCATTTCGTGTATTATAGCTGAACTTAAAATCGAGAAGTTTACAGATAAGATTGTTGTATGTATCAAGCATTTCCTGCGAAATTGATTCTGTGTTATACTTTCTGTGTCCGATATTGCTCTTTGGAAAACAATAAAGAAAACGAGCCACAAGACCACTTCCACGAAACACCTGATTCTTCATGATGTTCTCAAAGAAGTAAGGCTGACACGCAAGGCAGATTGACATATACGGCTTACGAAGAATAATACATCCTCTTCCTGCACGATCGTTAAAGTGATCGTCTCCGCTCCATGACTTAATTATCAGGTCAGTATTTGCACTGTTGGTGTATCTCCCGTTAAAGTTCATAAGTGAACCCGGTTCATCAGAAATCATAAGAAGCGTTTTGTTTTCGTATAACAGACCTACAAGAGCTTCTGGTGTTACATCGTCAACAGCTATTCTTCTTTCAGATGTACATCCGATTCCGGAAAGCTGCATTTCAAGTTCTGCAATCTCATCGGCTGTAACATCCTTTTTCTTTTCAAGTTCAGAGATACGTGTGGTCAGTATCTTCCTTTCAGCATTATTTCTGCTGATCAGCATTTGATTCTTTATGTTCCAGTCGATAGAATACTGCACATAAGGTGACTTTATCATATTAATAACCGGAGACTTTTTAAAACTTGGTTCTGCTACGATAAGAGTATCAAGTACAAGCGGTTCCGTATGATCTGTCTTTCCGGCCATTCGGTAAATTCCTGAAAAGCAGTAGCTTGCCGAGGAAAGAAGTGCTGTTCCAGCCATAGAGACATCTGTTGATGTAGATTTGGAAACATCAATAGCCATTTCCCTTATAACAGGCGGAAGGGCGTTTACCGGAAATCTGACAGCTGATGATATGTCTGCCCTTAAAGGTACAGGTTCTGTCCAGTTGTAAATTTGATTCATTTTATCATCCTTTCTTTTTATTGACAGTTTGATACTTCTGTGCTATAATATTAGCATTGAAAGTATCTCTGTATCATTTGAAATTATTATATGCTACCACAGTAGCATTGTCAAGAGGAAAATGATATCCAAGAATAAATTTGTGAATTAGTTTGATATCGGAGGAAAAAATATGGCTGATTTTTGGCAAGTTTGTGAAACAACATGCGAAGAGCATGACACAACTGTTCGTGCGTTAGCTAAAGAATTAGGTATATCACCTGCAACTGTAACCAAATGGAAGAACGGAAGTGTTCCAAATAAAGAAATCGCAGCTAAAATGGCTGCAAAGTTAGACGTAAGTGTTTCGTATCTTCTTGGAGATGAAGATATATCTATTGAACCTGAAAAAAAGAAAGCAACGTTTAAAACCCTGTTTTCTATCCCACAAAGATGGATAAGTCTCAGAAGCGGTTTTAACGTTGCTGATGAAGATATGTCGAAAATCATTAAGTATCTCAACTGTGATATGGCATTTCCTTTTAATGAGCTTATAGAATACAAGCCGGTAAATGAAGTTTATCCGGTTAAGAATCTTGCCGATACAGATACACTTCATATGATACTTAATATAATGGATAAGTGTGCTGATAATGAAAAATTCAGAATCCTTCAGGTACAGATTTCAAAGGTTGTGTTTTATCATCTTGAAAAAATCGGTATAACTTCAGAGATGATATCACAAAGGGTTGATCCTAAAAAAGTAAAATATATCGTAACAGGTAATAAAAATCGTGATAAAACAACCAATTACGGACTGAATTTTTCTGATCTTGCGTGTCTGGCTGATAATTTCAAGGAGATTCCTAATTATCAGTATATGTTTACCGGGCAGAAAGAAAATATTGCGGATATGCTGATAAGGATGCTTGGGGAGAATGGGATAGAGGTTTGATCATATTGTTATTGAAAAAATAGAAGTACAATTCTTTATTCAGAAGTTGACGTATTTAACATTTATTTAGCGTATTGTTTTTATATAATCTTCATTTTAGAGATTTGAAATTTATGGTATTGACACAATGTTTTCTTTAGTATATAATCTTTTGGTAAATATATATTACAGGAGGAATATTGTGAATATTAATTTTTCAAAAGTTATATCTGTTGCAACTGCTGTTGTATTGATGTTTGTGACTTCATCAAGCAGTTTAAAAACTATTACTGATGAAGTTAAAGTTAACGCAGCAGAAACCAAACTAACTGGAGATGTAAACGAAAACAATAACGTTGATGTCTTTGATTTGATCAGAGTAAAGAGAAGTGCTATTAATCTTGAAACTGACGATAATAGTGCTTTTGATATTACCGGAGATAATTGTACTGACCAGCGTGATGTTCGAGATCTTCAACATTATCTGCTCTGTAGGAATGATTCATTATTGTCTGATGTAAGAAACGAATTTTCAATATCTGATACTGTTGTCGTTTCGGAAAATCAGCCGATTGAAACATCTGTTACAGCTGAAATTGCATCTATAGCAGATGAACTTGGAGATGCTGTTTCAGTTTATAACTATCTCTATAACAATATGAGATCTGAATTTTATTATGGCTCCAAAAAAGGTGCTATAGGAACATTTGAACAGGGAGGCGGAAATGATACAGACTTATCAAGCCTTCTTATTGCAATGCTTAGATATCTTGGATATGAAGCGGATTATGTTACAGCAATGGCAGGGTTCGATGAAGAGCAGATAAAAAAATGGACCAATACAGAAGATACTGAAATAGCTGATAAAATTCTTTCTTCTCAGAAAAGACCATCAGTAAAAGAAATAGTTAATGGTATACAGCTTTATATTTATGAATACAAATATGTTCGGTTAATAGATGCAGAAAAAACATATTATCTTGATATATGTTTTAAAGAGTATCAGAATC
>JAEDJV010000102.1 GCA_016296165.1 Oscillospiraceae bacterium
ATTTTGCCCTGTAAACTGCATCTTCAGTCGCTATAGTTTCTACATTTTTATCCCACCCTGTGAACAAATATCCTTTTCTTGTTGGGCTCGCTGGAATAACTACAGTATCACCATAAGTGTATGTGTTTTTGCTTATCTCTTTACCATCGTAGTCAACAAATGAAACCGTATAAGTCATTATATTGTAAGTAGCCTTATATTCAGCATTACCTGTACATACCGCTTCTACTCTTTGGTTCCAGCCTGTAAATCTATAACCAGTTCTGCTAGGTTTCTCAGGTTCTTCTACCATTGAACCATATGTATATGTTTTATTACTGATTACATTACCGTTATGGTCAATAAATTTAACTCTGTATGACTTTACGCGCCAGTTTGCTGTATAGGTTGTATCATTTTTTGCGACACCCACGTACTGTGGAGCCCAGCCAGTAAATGTATAGCCCTCTCTTCTGACTGTTGGCGCTACAATCTCATCACCGTAGCTATATGTCTTTGTTTCTACTACCTCATCCTGGCTTACAAAAGTGATTGTTACCTTAATGATTTCCCACTTGGCTATAAGTTCTGTGTCCTCTGTTATTACATCCTCATCTGGATCATAGGCTCTTCCATCTATTTCCCAGCCATCGAAAATATATCCTTCTCTTGTTGGGTCTTCTGGCAATTCTATTTTTCCGTCAACATCAGTAATTACATGCTGTATCTCTGTTCCATCTGAGAACTTACCACCATTTGCATTTACTGTTACATCATTTTTCTTTATATAATTTGCTCTGACTGTAAGATTTCCATACGTATCTACAGGTATTATTGCACCCATCTGTGGCTCATCAATGCTGTAGTTTGCTCCATCAGCTCCGTCATTTTCTATTGTCCAGCCAATGAAGTAATAGCCATCCTTTGTTACATCATCCGGTAATTCAACTTCTAGACTTCCATCATAACCTGTATAAAGTGGACCATCGCTCTTTCCGCCATCAAGTATATATCTTATACTGAATGTCTTTCTTTCATATTGAACGTAAAGTGTATAATCCTGATTCCAGATGGAGAAATCCATGCTTAAGTCATACTTTATTCCATATCCAGACTGAGGTGAGTGCTTCCAGCCGCCTGTTGCGTACCAACCTGGCTTGCTTGCACTTGGTATGTAACTAACATGACCATCCGCATCTGTATAAAGAGTTACAGCACTTGTTCCATCTGGATATGTTCCGCCATTTGCGTCAAATGTAATGGCATATGACTGTTTCCATACTGCAGTATATGTCTGTGGTCCATATATAGGAAAATCAAATGTACTTACTTGTCTTCCTGACGAATCTTTCCAATACTTAAAGAAATATCCTTCTCTTACAGGATCTTCTGGTTTTGCTAGGTCTTCACCATTATAAACCTTTACCGTAAATGGAGTGCTTCCTGCATACCCTAAATCAAATGTAACTGTATGCATTGGCTTTTCGGTAAAGTGTGCTGTTACAATAAGGTTTCCGTATGTCCCCTTTGGTATTGTGAGACTTCCTTGTGGGTTTGTTATATTCCATCCACCTGGTACATCATTTTCTACAGTATATCCTGTAAAGGTATGATGCGCCTTCTTTGCATCGTTAAGTACAAACGATGAATCAGTTGGTTTATAACTGGTCCTATTGCTTAAATCTACACTTCCACCATCATAATCATATGTAATGGTATAAGTATTAGCATCCCATCCAGCATAAAGATTTATATCTTCTGTTAATACAGTGTCAAAATCATATTCATTGCTAAGTTCTGAGTCTTTATACCATTTAGTAAAGATATATCCGTTCCTTGTTGGGCTCTCTGGCTTACTTAGCTTACTCATATAGTCGACGTATCTTGAGCCTACAGCACTTCCACCATTTGAGTTAAACGTTACAAATGGGCTCTTCTTATACAATGGGTAAAGCGTTGTCGTTTCCTTATATGTATCATTATCCCAGTCTACGGGTGTTGTATAAGTACTATCTGTATACCACCCCATAAATGTATATCCTGTTTTTGTTGGATCGGTTGGTTTTGTTGGCTTTGTTCCCCAGTCTATAGTCTGAGAAGGTATATATGTTCCACCATCCTGATTAAAATACACAGTTATTTTTTTTAGTTCCCACTGTGCTTCATACTGTGTTGGTGTTACTCCATCAATGAAGTTCGTCGTTCCTTCGACAAATTTTTCTTCTGGCGAGTAACCCTTAAAATAATGCCCTTCCCATGTTGGGTTACTAATACCTGTTAAATCAAGGCAGTTAAAATAGCTTGAATCGGTTCTTAAAGATGTTGTTACTGTCTCTTCACCATTCTGAAATGTTCCACCGTTTGCATCAAGTGTAATAACTGGTGTGTACTTTGCATATCTAACCACTACCTCACTTTCTTGATCTATATAGTGAAGGTATGCCTTATCCTCAAGATGGTCACCATCTATGTCTGATAATTTTATCGTATGAGTATTTCCAGGATATGCATTACATGCCCAATCGATTATATCTTCTGATGATTTACTTGAGCCATACCAGTCTGGTAGTATTGGGTTATTGTGTGTATGTGACTCCCATCCAGCGAATATATAACCTTCCTTTGTTGGTTCTTCCGGCATACCGTTTGTGTAATGCATATTATCGTCTTTACCATAGAACTCTATATACTTTCTCGTTGTGCCATCTTCAAATGTACCTATATTTGCATCAACCGCAAATGCCCAGTCCTGGAGGTCTATGTAATAGTAATAGTCTGCATATGGATTAACACCGTTGTAATAAGACAAAAAACCATTCACTATGAAATTGCCATCAACATCTGTAAAATCTATCTTATTAAGCTCACTGAACTTTACATCAGACATTTTTTCTGCATTAGTAATTAATGGTAGGTTATAGGTATATTTTCCCGTAGCCTTATCTCTATGATAAAAGGTATAGGCTTCATACCAGTATCCTGGTGCACTTAGTGATGTTTCAAGTGGTCTGCTTGTGCCTCCACCTTCAAGTGTACGTCTACTGTATAAGTCCCTTAGTTTTACTCCGTCAAGATATATCTTTAATCCGTAATTACTCGCTGGTGAAGTTATGTCTGATGGGTTGAATCCCACCTTATATATACCATTATCTACATACTCAGCTGTTAATGAGAGTGGATGTGATTCACTTGAGTCAACAAGTGTTATCTCTCCATCAAGCTCACCTGCTATACCATTTTTAAATACCTTCAGGTAAAAATACTCAGTGTCTTTTTCCCAGATTCTTACTGCCTTTGCAACTGTACCCTGAGCATCAAGTACTGGCGTAACTGTTGCTGTATTATCTTTTACAGAATATCCCTCATAACTGATTGTCTCTGTTGAGTTCCACTTCTTCATATGATTGGAGATTAAATACTCATCTCCAACGCAGCCTAAGTATTCGTTACTTCCAAGAAGTGTTCCTGTTGCAGAGCCTACTCTATCTTCAATGATATATTTTGCTGGGATGTCCATCCCCCCTGTAATCTCTACATTACTTAGGTTTCTTGAAAAATATGTCTGGTCCTCAATGTCTATATCATCATATACGTAGAACATCAGACCGCCGATTTTTTCAACACCCGCCGGTATGTCACCTCTAAGCTTTGTCTGTCTTAGCCCTGCAAAATGCACTAATGAGTTATTCCATACACAACAGAATATTTTAAGGTTTGCTGGCAGTGTACCTGTTACTACTACGTTGTCTGATTGAAGTCCAGTTCCTGTTACTCTAAAACTGTTAAAATACATAAGTGAATCAGGCAAAGTTGTTGTTAGCTTTAGGCTTGAGCATTCCGCAAACGCAAATGAACCAATCATTTCAAGGTTTGGTGGCAATGCATCACCTATTGTTTCAAGCTTTCTGCAACCGTTAAATGCTTTATCATTTATATACTTTGTTGTCGCAGGAAGCACGCATGACTTAAGTGAACTGCAATCAGAAAAAGCACTTATTCCTACTTCAAGTCTTGTTGTTACATTGCTTAAATCAACAATTTCTAATGCTGTGCAATCCTTAAAACAGGAATTATTTATTAATTCAACTGTTGATGGCAATACAATCTTCTTTATCGTTGTATATCCTTCAAATTCACTGCTTAAGTGAAACTCACTAAATCCTTCTCCAAATACTAAAACTTCAGGGTTATAATCTGATGCCTTAAATGCATATGATGTTCCCTCTGTGCCATAGCCCATGCCATAACCCGACTTGATTGTTGGCGTATATGGCGGATCATTATCTATATAGTCCCAGAAAAGTGTCTTTGTATCTGCAAACCAGTAGATCTTTACTGCTGGATGCATTGTAAAGTTTCCTGTAAACGGTGTATTTGTTTCGTATGAATAAAGAGTGTAAGTCTTACTTGTATCAAATACGCACACACCATTATTTGTGTTATAGCTGACACCACCTACTGTAAATACTGTAAAGTGTTCTGTATCAAATACGATTTCTTCATCTGTAACAACACTTTCAAGCTCTGTAACATTATCATCTTCAACACGATATACGGTTTCTTCTATTACATCTGAAATAATATCTCCTGGATTATATGTGATATTCTCTTTGGCTTCTTCAATATCAAGTCCTGTAATTGATATCTTTACTAATTCATCAAAATCTACAGGCTGCCATTTTTCGCCATTCACTAAGATATCAATGTCAAATGCCGCATATACATAATATTCAAGATCATCAGATATATTTTCATTTACCTTTTCTTCGATATCTTTTATCTCTTCAATCTCTGTTGCGGATAGCTCAGCACTTTTTGGCATCATTCCAGCTGCTGTTACATTGTGTCCGTTAATAACCTGATTAAGTTCTGTATAAAATAGCTCATTTTCTGACTCTTTTTCATCTTCTTCAGGCTCCTCATCTACTATTTCTGATTCAGTTTCTGGCTGTTCTTCTTTATTTTCCTCTGTATAGCCACATTTATTGCATTTGCCTTCCTCTAAAACACAGTCCTCTGACTCTGAATATTCACAGCCTTCTTCTGAACATGTAACTAAGTGCGTTCCATCTAAACCCGACTCATAAACAAATGAATGTGTATGAGGATCTTTCTCACTTTTGTCGGAATTTTCGACAAAAGTCTCTCCCCCTTCCTCTTTTTCTTCTATTGTTTCTTCTTTTCTCTCTGCCGGTTCATTAGCAAATACCAAAGCCTGCGAGAAATTTGTTACTAACATTGCTGTTAATAAAACTATTGATAATACTTTCTTTAGCATCTTTCTGCTCCTTTCTAAAAATCTGTTTTTTCCTACGGATTTTTAGCAGAACATTTGAAAAATGGACGCAAAAAAAGCAGAGAATTTTTATTATTTTTCTCTGCTTTCTAAAACTACTTATAAAACTCTATTTTTCCTTCATCTGATAAAATAAGGTCTTGGGCAAATTCGTTTCCAGCTTTGCTTATTAAATCCTCAACATGTACTATATCACCATGTAGTAACCTACTCATTTCTTCATCGCTAAATTCATGCTGGCAAAAGCTTCTAAAAACCATATATCCACAACCACATTTATATACTTTCTCATATTCCTGCATATTCTTGAAACAACGTGGACATATGTACTTTGTTTCTTTTGCTTGTTTCTTAGGTGATACTCTAGCTGTTTTCTTTATCTCATCTACCGTTGTCCTTACAAAGTCCTCAATTTTACCTAAATACTCGCTTGCTATAACTTCTTTTTTATAAATCCCCTCAAGGCCTTGTTCCCATTCAGCCGTCATCTCTGGTACTAATAGTCCTGGTATATGGGCATCTACTATATCATATACACTTTCGCCATCAGCATGAGGCGTAAGGACCTGTGTCTTTTCATTAAGACTTATGTACTTAAGTTTTATTAGCTTACTAATAGTTTCGGCTCTTGTGGCACTTGTACCAATTCCACAAGATTTAATTGTTTCCCTTAGGTCTTCATCTTCTATCAGCTTACCTGCGTTTTCCATTGCAATGATCATTGTACCTGTTGTGTATCTTTTCGGTGGGGTTGTCTTTCCTTCTGAAACATCAAATGCGGCTTCTAATACATCACCTTCTACTATTTTATTTAACGATTCAAAGTCTACTTTTTCTTCCTTGTCACCTTCTTCCTTAAATGGCTTATACACACTAAGATAACCTTTATCTACAAGAACTTCTGTTGAAGTACTAAATTTTTCTTTATTCTCGTGCGTAAGCACGATTTCTATTTTTTTATAAGTCGCTTTTTCATAGAAAATAGCAAGGAATCTCCTTACAATCATGTCATATACTTCTTTTTCAAGCTCATTTAATGATGACATGCTACCTTCACCTGTTGGAATAATCGCATAGTGATCTGTTATCTTACTATCATTCGTATATCTCTTCTTGCTATCAATTCCCTCATACAGCTTATTTCCTAAAACATAGCTGACTTCTTCCACAAAAATATTAAGGTTATCTCTTATACCTTTTATATTCTTATCTATCTCCTTAGCAACTGGCGTTGATATCACTCTTGCATCTGTCCTTGGATAAGTTGTTAGTTTCTTCTCATAAAGACTTTGTGCTATCTCAAGTGTCTTATCAGGTGATATCTTTAACCTCTTTGAACACTCTGCCTGAAGCTCTGCAAGATTATAGAGTGTTGGTGCTGGCTTTTTTACATCTGTCTTTTTTACTGTGTCTACCAGCAACTTAGGCGTTTTCGATAAAAAGGCTACAAACTCAGCTGCATCATCGTATCTTTTAAACCCTGTTTCTGAATACAGCTTTTCAGAGTCATAATATTTTGATGTCTCGCTTACCTTCCATTCTGACTTAAATCCTGTATTTGCTTCTATTCTGTAGTATTTCTGCTCTTTAAAATCCCTTATCTCTCGCTCTCTTCTGACAATCATTCCAAGTACACATGTCATTACTCTTCCTACTGTTAATGGCTTATACTTCTGTGACTTGATTTTTTCATTAAATTCCCTGCCATATGCACACGATAAAAGTCTCGAAAAATTGATTCCTACAAGATAATCTTCCTTTGCTCTTACATATGCTGATTCTGAAAGAGCTTTATAATCGCTAACTGGCTTTGCTTCCCTTATTCCTCTTAATATCTCATCATCCGTCTGTGAATCAATCCATATCCTTTTTTGTATTACTCCCTGTGGTAATCCTATCTCCTGAACAATAAGGTTCTGTATATATTCACCTTCTCGTCCTGAATCACCAGCATTATAGTAAATGTCTCCTGCTTTCATTGACTTAAAGACCTTTTTTATATTGTTATACTGATCTTTAACAGCAGATATTACCTCATATTTCCATTCCTGTGGTATAAAAGGTAAATTCTCAAGTTTCCAGCTTTTAAGTTCCTCATCATATTTTTCAGGATACGACATGCCAATGAGGTGTCCTATAGCATATGTAATCTTATAATATTTTCCATCGCTTCCCTGGCCCTCATAATATCCCTTTTTTTCTTTATCCACTGCTGGTATCTTTAGAGCCTGGCAGAATTGTCTGGCTACGCTTGGTTTCTCCGTAATTATTACCCTCATGCTAAACCTCCTACAGTTTTATTGGAAAAAATCCATACTTTTGAAAGTGCTTTTTTACTTCTGCATACGTTTCAAATCGTCCTTTTTCCTTATATATGCTGTTTATTTCCTTTACGGCTTCATCAAATCGCTTATCTGCGTTCTCACTATCCAAAGTATCGAAAACAAACTGCTCAATGACGTCACCATACATTATTCTTATTTTGTAATGAACTATTTCCATTTGTTCCCCCTAATGCCCTAGCTACATTATTTTTCGTAGTTTATAAAACGACACTCTATACTCTGGGTTGAACCAGAGCCTGCCTTTACTATCCCTAAATCTGTATGGATAATTTAACAGGCTCTTCTCCCTTCTCTTTCTTTCTATCGTATTAAGAAATCGTCTGATCATATTCTCTACCTTCAACTCTCTAATCTCTGAGCACCATTTAATTCCCCATCATTTATTGAAAACTCATACCCAAAGATGTCATAGAGTATGAAAAGGTCCTCAAGAGTAGCAGATTTTGCAAAACTGATAATCTTTTCCATATGTGTCTCTACAAGCGACTTAATATCGCTAATATATACATCTTCATAATTATCTTTTCTTAATGTCTCTATGGCTTCTTCATGGCTTTTTGCCTTTCCATAGCATCTAGCAGCTCTCATAGCTTCATATGCATCTACTGCACTTACAAGTTCGACATACCAAGGTATATCATCTACACCTTCTGGATACCCGCTTCCGTCTCTTCTTTCATGATGCATATACACAATATCCTTTACGATATTTGATACATATGAATCAGAAAAAACTTCGTCCATCTTTATTAAGTAGAGTAGTCCCTCTACTGGATGGTTCTTCATAATAAACATTTCATCTGCCGTAAGGCAGTTTGGGGTATTTAATATATTCTTTGGTACTGAAATCTTACCTATATCATGTAACAAAGCTCCTTTTGTTACTTCATAAAGCTCATACTCTCTGCAGCCCCTTCTTATTAATATTTCTGCAGTAATTTCTGCTACATTTACTAAATGGTGATATGTCTCCTTTGAGTATGTCTTTGTTAGCCATACAAGTAGTGAAGCCACCTTATCCTCATTAAGTAATCTATCTACTAACTCTATTGCCTGTTTTCTAGCTTCCATTTTTGCTCCCTTCTAATTACTTATCCTACGTTTTTATAAGAAGAGCCTGGGATTTCCCAGGCCCCTTCCTAAATCATGTGAATA
>JAEDJV010000103.1 GCA_016296165.1 Oscillospiraceae bacterium
ATAAGATATCTGTTTAGAATTATACGTAATTTTGCTGAAGATCTTATTAGATGCAATGTTGATCTAAAATTTAACGATGGCATAAACTATGATATTAAAGACACATCAAAAGCCAAGATAGTTGAAGAATTAATTACAATTTTTAAGGATGAAACGTTATATATTCAGCTTGAAGAAAAATGCAAATGTTCTGATTTACTTTTTTACCGAATAACAGAAATAAAGCGGTTGCTATCTGATACTGACTACGAATATGCTGTAACAAAATTTAAAAATTATCATAAGCACATCTCATGGCAGATTCAACGTTTATACAGAATAAGGAACGAAATCGCTCATTCAGCCAATATCGACAAAAACAGTTTGACCATATATACAGAACATTTATTTGATTATCTATCAACCTTTGTTTCAGAAATAGTTTCTTGTATGCAAACAGGTGATTTCAAAAAAATAGGCGAGATTTATTGTAAAATACAGGATAACTACACAGTATTTCAGGAAATAGTAAAAAACCCCAAAAAAATCAACCCCGAAGACATACAAATTCTGAATGATACTCTATTCAGAACAGGAATTTTGAATTTTATTTAAATAATACATAGCAGTTAAGAGTAAAATCTTAGCTGCTTTTTTTATGCCCTGACGAAAGGAGGTAATCCCAGTGCATAAAGACCTGCAAATCAAAGACTATGATCCTGCTGTTTACAGGGGCGTTGACAGCACTGATGAAAAAGCAATCCAACTTGCCCTGCAGAACGGCGAAAAGCTCATTATAACAAGGTATGGTCACATTTACGACAGTCACGGACGCTGGATTGCGGACGGAATGCGTCGTGAAAAAAATTCTGAAAAAGTCTTGACTTTAACGCTTTAATGCGTTAAACTAATTATGAAAGGAGAAAGAAATGCCAACAAAACTTCAGACTGTTGAGGAACAGCTCAAAGAAAGAACCGAAAAGCTCTGGAAAGAACCTGAAGAGTATATTTCCTTACTTGAAACAGCTTCAAGGCTGTACAAATACAGCTTTAAGGATCAGGTTCTTATTCATGCACAGCGACCTGATGCCGTAGCCTGTGCGGAGTACGACACATGGGGACGTGAAGATATAACAAACCGTTATGTCAAGCGTGGAAGTAAAGGTATCGCCCTTCTCAAAGAAGAAAACGGCAGAATCAAGCTCAGATATGTCTTTGATTTCAAGGACACAGCAGCAAAGGATGCACGTTCAAAGGAACCATTCTTCTGGAAGATAACAGACAGGAATGAAAATGCAGTAATCAAAGCTCTCTCCCCTGATGACAGCTATCTTGACACAGCTGTCAGGAACAAGGTTGCAGAACTTGTAAGTACACAGTCTGAAAATTATCTCCCGGCTATACGTTCTGAAATGGACAACACATTTCTTGCCGACCTTGATGACTTAAATGTCAGAATAAGATTTGAGAATCTTCTCAGAGCAAGCGTTTCCTACATGGTTCTCACAAGATGCGGTTATGATGCAGAAGCTATGGTTGACCTTGAAGATTTCAGAGGCATCTATGAATTCAACAGTATCACAGCAATGACTGTTCTCGGAGATGCAGTCAGCACACTTTCGGAACAGATATTAAGAAGCATTGAGCTTACGCTTAAAATCGAAAGGAGTAAAGAAAATGAGCAGAACATTACCGAAAACAATAACAGAGAACGGAATTCAGTACAGACTGGACGAGAAAACAGAGACTTATCTTCCGGAATGGGAAATGAAGGAACAGAAGGATATCGGGAAGTACGGACTTCTCAGGAGAACGTTCCTGAAGGAAAAGAAGAGCTGGCTGTATCAGGCGATGATGATAGAAGGAACTCTGAACGAACATCTGGCGGAGATGGACAGCACAGCACAGAAGAGAATGGACGAAATGATCTCTCAGATGGCGAAAAAAATGGGAGTGACAGAGGAACTGAAAGCGAAAGACCAGATGGCATGGGTGGGAATGATGAACAACATCATGAACTCAGCGGAGGAAACGATTCTGAGCGAGCTGATCTACGCTTAAATACAGAAGAAAACAACATAGAAGAAGCAGTATCGGAAGAAATTTCTGATGCTGCTTTTTCTGTTCTCGAAGAAGCAAAATTCCTTATAAATGAGTACTGTCTCAGTGAATTTGAGGGTGAAGCGAATTTCTCAGATTTATCTGCAGTTCCTTTAGCTCACACTACAGACGAGGATTATGATTTTCCGATTCAGGTGTACGCAGACCTTGTAAATTTCCGTATGATTAAGGAATACAACACCGTTACTGTATCAACAGAGCAGTTTGAAAGCCTTGAATCAATGCTCGGAACACTTGAAAGTCTTAACTTTGACGATCTTGTATATCTTACTGATGAAGAAACTGCCCTTGGACTGGCTGCTGAAGAAGAAATATCTGATGAGTCTGAAAGCATCGACGAAACCTTCGATATTGAACCGGATATTGAAGAATACGGCGGTTACAAAGAATCTTCACAGCTCACACTTTTCGGTGATGATATAGACTTCCCTGAATATCAGCAGGAAAGCCTGCTTTCAGAATCAGCAGTATCTCAGGATATGATTGACTATATCCTCCGTGCCGGCAGTAACGAACCACAAAGCATTGAAAGAATAGTCGCACAGTTCGAGAAGAACAAAGGTGTTGAAAGCAACGCAAAATTTCTTGCTGATGAATTCAGAACAGACGGCAGAGGCTTTGTATATGACAGTCCTGACGGTCTTAAAAGCACACAGCTTGCAGTATGGTATGACAATGAAGGTATCACTGTAGGCATCGGAAATACCGCCCACAACCGTCTTTCAAGCATCTCAATGACATGGGAACAGACTGCTGAACGTATCAGTGAATTACTTTCTGAGGGCAGATTTGCAACACAGGACATACTTGACAATGCTGAACCACAGGCAAGAACCTACCTTGCATACAAGCTGTGTTATCTTCATCAGGACGTTGAAATTCCGTATTTCATTCCTTTTGAGATGTTTCAGGGTGGTTTCCCTGCAAGTACACAGCGTATATCAGATGCTCTCACAGATAAGGATACTATTTCAGAATATATTACCGGAATGGAAGAGCTTATACGGCTTTATGCAGAGGACAAAAACGTATTAAGATTCCATTTTCACAAAATGCCTGATATACTTGAAGAATTAAAGGATCTTCAGCTTGAAAGGCTTCATTTCAAAGCAGAACCGTCATTTATGGTTGCTCACAAACATTTTATTACCGAAGATGAAAAGGACAAGCTCATTGCCGGTGGAAGCGGTATGGAAGGCGGTAAATTCCGTATAGCCGAATTTTTCAGCAAACCACATTCACAGAAGGAAAAAATCGACTTTCTCAAAAACGAATACGGAACCGGTGGAGTAGGACGAAGCGGATACGATGAATTTCATGATGCCAAAGGAATTGTGCTGAAAAAAGGCGGCTTAATGAATCCTGATGCACAGACTATGATGAAATGGAATGAAGTCGCTGACCGTATCGACAGACTTATCTCCCAGAACAGATATATCACTGAAGATGATATAAAAAGGAAACAGAGACTGGAAGAAATCAAAAAGCAGCGAATTGAAGAAAGCAGACTTGCCAAAGAAAAAGCTGCTAAAGAGAATGCTGATGAGCCGGTGTTACCTGAACCGGCAGAACCGGCTGAGGCAATAACTGCCACAAACATCTCAGATGTCCCTGAAATCAGCGGAGAAAAGCATGACTTTACTATTACTGACGAAAATCTCGGTGTCGGTGGTCCGAAAACCAAGTACAAAGCAAATGTTGAAGCGATAAAGCTTCTTAACAAGCTCGAAGATGAAAACAGGCTTGCAAATCCGGAAGAACAGGAAATCCTTTCACGTTATGTCGGATGGGGCGGTATGCCACAGGTATTTGACGAGAACAATTCATCATGGTCTGCTGAATTTACTGAGCTTAAGGCACTGATTTCTCCTGATGAATATGATGCAGCAAAGGCATCTACACTCACGGCGTACTACACTTCTCCTACGGTTATCAACGCTGTTTATGATGGTCTTGCCAATCTTGGATTCAAAGAAGGCAACGTACTTGAACCGGCAATGGGTGTCGGCAATTTCTTCGGTACCATGCCGGAAGAAATGAAAAACAGCAGGCTTTACGGTGTAGAACTCGACAGTATATCAGGCAGAATAGCAAAACAGCTTTACCAGACCGCAGATATTCAGGTGTCAGGCTTTGAAAAAACTCAGTTCCCGGATAATTTCTTTGACGTAGCTGTTGGAAATGTACCTTTCGGTCAGTTCAAACTGTCGGAAAAACGATATGATAAGCTCAATCTTAATATCCATGACCATTTCTTCGCAAAATCACTGGACAAGGTTCGTGCCGGTGGTGTCATCGCCTTTGTAACATCAAAGTGGACACTTGATAAGGCAAATTCTCAGTTCAGAAAATATCTCGCACAGAGAGCAGAACTTCTCGGAGCAATAAGACTTCCTAACAATGCGTTCAGCAACAACGCCGGAACAGACGTAACATCTGATATTATCTTTTTACAGAAGCGTGACAAGATGCTTGACATTGAACCTGAGTGGGTAAATCTCGGAAAAACTGCTGACGGAATACCTGTTAACAAGTATTTTGAGGAACACCCTGAAATGATACTCGGCGAAATGAAACAGGGCATTGAATATTCACTTTACGGAAACGCTGAAGGAACCGCCTGTGTTCCGTTCGAGGGAGCTGACCTTAAAGAACAGCTCAGAAAAGCTGTCGCAAATATTCAGGGTTCTATCCCGGAGGTTGAAATTGAAGAAACAGAAAAGGCGGTGGAAAGCATTCCGGCTGATCCGAATGTAAAAAACTTTTCCTATACGGTTATTGATGATAATATCTATTACCGTGAAAACAGCCGTATGTTCCTGAAGGATGACCTTCCGAAAGCAACAGCAGAACGTATAAAAGGCATGGTAGAGCTTCGTGAGTGCGTCAGAACACTCATAGAATACCAGCTTAATGAATACAGCGACAATGACATCAGGGCACAGCAGAGTGTCTTAAACGACACCTACGACAGCTTCACAAAGAAGTACGGATTAATCAATTCAAGAGGAAATGCAAGTGCATTTTCCGAGGACAGTGCCTACTATCTCCTCTCTTCCCTTGAAATACTCAACGAAAACGGAGACCTTGAAAGAAAAGCTGATATGTTCACAAAAAGAACTATCAAACAGAAAGCTGAAATCACAAGCGTTGATACGGCATCTGAGGCTCTTGCTGTTTCGATATCAGAAAAGGCAGGCGTAGATATGGAGCTTATGGAAAAGCTCACAGGAAAGAGCGAGGAGCAGCTTTACAGCGATCTTAAAGGCGTGATATTCCTCAATCCTTTATACAGCTTCGGCAACTCTGAAACTCAGAAATATCTTACTTCCGACGAATATCTCTCGGGTAATATCAGAGAAAAGCTTGAAACAGCACAGCGAACAGCTGAACTTTATCCGGAAGATTACAGCGTAAACGTAGAAGCTCTTAAAAACGCAATGCCGACACCTCTTGAAGCAAGTGAAATCGACGTAAGACTTGGTGCAACATGGATTGATACAGAAATAATAAAGGACTTTATCATAGAAACACTTCAGGTTCCGAAGTTTCTGCAGAATATGATTGATGTAAATTTCTCAAAATTCACATCTGAGTGGCAGATTGACGGTAAAAACGTTGACCGTTCAAATGTCATGGCAAACGTTACTTTCGGTTCTGAACGTAAAAATGCGTACTCTATCATAGAAGACACTCTTAATCTCCGTGATGCAAGAGTTTACGACAGAGTTGAACAGCCTGACGGCAAGATAACATCTGTACTCAACAAAAAGGAAACCATGATAGCACAGGAAAAACAGGAAGCAATAAAAAATGCTTTTAAGGACTGGGTATTCAGGGATCCTGACAGACGTGAAAAGCTTGTTGAGAAATACAACGTACTGTTCAACAGCTCCAGACCTCGTGAATACGACGGCAGTCATATCACATTCTCAGGTATGTCCCCTGAAATACAGCTCAGACCTCATCAGCTTAATGCTATTGCTCACACAATGTACGGTGGCAACACTCTCCTCGCTCATCAGGTCGGTGCAGGCAAGACCTTTGAGATGGTAGCCTCAGCCATGGAATGCAAAAGACTTGGACTATGTACAAAGTCACTCTTCGTTGTTCCAAATCATCTGACAGAGCAGATGGGAGCTGAATTTCTCAGACTTTACCCGGCTGCGAATATTCTCGTAGCTACAAAAAAGGATTTTGAAGCAAAAAACAGAAAAAGATTATGCTCAAAGATAGCAACCGGCGATTATGATGCAGTTATTATCGGTCATTCTCAGCTTGAAAAAATTCCTGTTTCTGCTGAACGACAGGAAAAAATCATAAGGAATCAGATTGTTGAGATCACGGAAGGAATTAAGTCACTCAACGGTGTTCGTGGCAGTCAGTTCAGCGTTAAACAGCTTGAAAAAACAAAGCGAAATCTTGAAGCAAAGCTTAATAAACTCCTGAATTCTCCTAAGAGAGACAACGTTGTAACCTTCGAGGAACTGGGCATTGACAAGATGTTCGTTGACGAGGCACATAATTTTAAAAATTTGTTCCTCTACACAAAAATGCGTAATGTAGCCGGTATTCAGCAGACAGAAGCACAGAAGTCATCTGACCTATATATGAAATGTCAGTACCTTGATGAAATCACAGGTGGAAAAGGCATAGTATTTGCAACAGGAACCCCTGTATCAAACTCAATGACAGAGCTTTATACGATGATGAGATATTTGCAGGCTGACAAGCTGAAGGAAATGGGAATGCACAACTTTGATGCGTGGGCAGCAAATTTCGGTGAAGCTGTTACAGCAATAGAGCTTGCACCGGAAGGAACGGGATACCGTGCAAAAACAAGGTTCTCCAGATTCTTCAATCTCCCTGAACTCATCAATGTCTTCAAGGAAGCCGCTGACATCAAAACTGCAGATATGCTTAACCTTCCTGTTCCGGAAGCTGAATTTCACAATGTTGTTGTAAAGCCTTCAGATATTCAGAAGGAAATGGTTTCAGGACTTTCAGAAAGGGCGAAGAAAATTCATGACAAGGCTGTCGAACCGTCAGAGGATAATATGCTCAAGGTTACCAATGACGGACGTAAGATAGGTCTTGACCAGAGACTTATTGATCCACTCCTCCCTGACACTCCTGATTCAAAGGTAAACGCCTGTGTCGGCAACGTATTTGACATTTATCAGAAAAATGATGATAAAAAATCAACACAGCTCATATTCTGCGACTTCTCCACCCCTAAGAACGACGGTTCTTTCAACCTTTACGACGATATCCGTGACAAACTCGTTGCAAAAGGTGTTCCAAAGGAAGAAGTTGCATTCATCCATGAAGCAGACAGCGAAGTGAAGAAAAAAGAACTCTTCTCAAAGCTAAGAAAAGGTCAGGTCAGAGTGCTTATCGGCTCAACAGCAAAGTGTGGTGCCGGTACAAATATTCAGGACAAGTTAATCGCATTGCACCATTTGGACTGCCCATGGCGACCAAGTGACCTCGAACAGCGTGAAGGACGCATCATACGTCAGGGCAATGAAAACAGCAAGGTTGAGGTATTCCGTTATATGACGGAATCAACATTTGATGCCTACCTGTACCAGACAATCGAGAACAAGCAGCGTTTTATTTCACAGATCATGTCTTCAAAATCTCCTGTGAGAAGCTGTGAGGACGTTGACGAAGCCACACTTTCCTATGCAGAAGTAAAGGCTCTCTGTGCCGGCAATCCTCTCATCAAGGAAAAAATGGATCTGGACGTTGCAGTTACAAAGCTCAAAGTATCAAAGGCAAATCACGTTTCTCAGCAGTACAGCCTTGAAGACAGCGTAAGAAAACATTTCCCTGAAAGAATTGCAAAAACTGAACAGCGTATAGCCGGACTTGAAAGCGACCTTGCTCATATCAAGGCACAGCCGGTCATCTCTGAGGGTATTTCCCCTATGACTGTTATGAACAAGACCTACACTGACAAGGAAGATGCGGGTAAAGCTGTTCTCCTCGCCTGCAAAAGCGTAAAGGCAAAGGAAAGCATTGATATCGGCTCATACAAGGGTTTTGGTATGTCACTCTCCTACGACAGCTTTACTCAGGAATTTCATCTTGATTTACAGCGTAATCTGACTTATACTGTCACACTTGGTACTTCTGAAACAGGTAATATAGTTCGTATAGACAACACTCTTGACAGCATTGAAAAGCGTCTGGAGAACGCAAAGGAACAGCTCGACACTCTAAATGACCAGCTTGAAACAGCTAAATCTGAACTCGGCAAGCCGTTCCCACAGGAAGAAGAGTTACAAAGCAAACTCTCCCGTCTTTCCGAACTGAACTCACTACTCAACATTGACGGTAATGCTGCCGAAAATGCGGATATTGCAGCTGAGAAAAAGAAGGATGTGGATATTTCATCAGAAAACAAAGATGACGATCCTGCCGATAGCGACAGAAAACCGTCAATTCTTGATAAAATTAAAAATATTAAGGCTGAACAAATCAGCAAGGATGCTCCGAAGGTTCCGACGAAGAGTAAGGATGAGGAGATAAGCTGAGGTTCAGCAACGCCCGTACTTACGGGCGTTACATACTTGATTTTAGTAAATTGGAGTGGTATAACCCGAGTTTGCCACTTAAATTGAAAAAACGGAGCTCTGAAACGGCTCCGTTT
>JAEDJV010000015.1 GCA_016296165.1 Oscillospiraceae bacterium
TCAGATTGTTTTACTTTACATGGCCAGATAAGATAACTCTTATCTGGCTTTTTTTATGGAAAGGTGTTGATGTATATGAAAAAACAGTTTGCAAAATATGTTTTCTTAAATATTCTGGGTATGGTGGGATTGTCTTGCTATGTGCTTGCTGATTCATATTTTATTGCAAAATCTCAGGGAGCAGCCGGACTTACAGCTCTGAATCTTGTTCTTCCGGTATATAATCTGATTTTTGCATTCGGCTCAATGATCGGGGTTGGTTCCGCTATAAGATATACAATTGCGAAATCAAGAGATTTTAAAGATGCAGATAACTATATTTTCAATTCACTATTCTTTGCTGTGTTTACAGGTCTGATTTTTTCAGTAATCGGGATGCTGTTTCCGGAACAGCTTATCAGACTTCTTGGGGCGGACAGTGAAATAGTGAGGACGGGGAAGGATTATACCAGGATATTTATGGCCTGTTCTCCTCTTTTTACGGTTAATTATACTGTGAATGCATTTGTAAGGAATGATAACGCACCAAATACAGCAATGGCTGCGACACTTATCAGCAGTATATTCAATATCATACTTGATTATATCCTTATGTTTCCGCTGAAAATGGGAATGGGCGGTGCTGCACTTGCAACAGGGTTATCGCCGGCTGTCGGAATATTAATCTGTTCCACACATATTTTCTCCGGGAAGAGCAGTATAAAAATAAAGCCATGTATTCCTTCCCTGAAAAAACTGGCAGCATCATGTCAGGTCGGATTTTCTGCATTTGTTGCTGAGGTATCATCAGGTGTAATTACAATGACTTTTAATTTTCTGATATTGAATCTGGCTGGAAATACAGGTGTTGCTGCCTATGGAATTATTGCAAATACTGCTATTGTTGCAGTTGCATTTTTCAATGGCATAGCTCAGGGGAGTCAGCCGCTTATCAGCCGGAGTTTCGGGAAGAAGCAGTTTAGTGAAACTGATGTTCTCCGTAAACTTTCTCTTGTTACGGCATTTACAGTAGCGGCGTTCATGTATGCTGTTCTTGCTGTATTTGCAGACGGGATATCAGCAGTCTTCAATCCGGAACACGATACTTTGCTCCAGTCGTATTCTGTGACCGGAATAAGACTTTACTTTACCGGTATTTTATTTTCCGGAATAAATATAGCGGGCAGCAGTTTTTTCAGCGCAGCAGAAAATATTAAGGCTGCATTTACAGTATCAGTACTGCGTGGATTTGTTCTGATATTATTGTTTGCATTTCTGCTTTCATCTGTATTTGGTATGAATGGAGTATGGCTTGCGTATGCGGCGTCGGAATCAGTAACTTCAGTTTTTTTGTTTTACTTTATGAGGAAAGGTACAAACAGAACTGTACATGGATAAATTCAACTGTACGGTTTGAAAAAAATATTAAACTGCTGCAGCTGAAGCATAAAGCTGACTGTAGAAACCACCCTGTTCCATAAGTGCTTCATGGCTCCCCTGTTCTATAATATTTCCGTCTTTCATAACAAGTATAAGATCCGTATTTCTTATAGTTGAAAGTCTGTGTGCAATTATAAAACTTGTTTTGCCCTGCATTAGTTTTTCAAAAGCCTGCTGTATCTTTACTTCTGTTCTGATATCTATACTGCTTGTTGCTTCATCTAGAATGAGCATCGGCGGGTCTGTAAGCATTATTCTTGCTATTGTAAGCAGCTGTTTCTGCCCCTGTGAAAGACTTCCGCCGTTTTCACCGATAACTGTGTTGTAGCCGTCAGGAAGTCTTCTGATAAAACTGTGGGCATGTGCAGACTTTGCGGCGTTTATTATTTCTTCCTCTGTGGCATCAGGTTTCCCGTATGAGATGTTTTCTGCGATTGTCCCGTTGAACAGCCATGTTTCCTGCAGTACCATGCCAAAGCTGCTTCTGAGACTGTCACGTTTTACTTCTCTGACATCCTGCTCTGATATCAGTACTCTGCCGTCTGTTGTGTCGTAAAATCGCATAAGAAGATTGATAAGCGTTGTTTTGCCGCAACCGGTAGGTCCTACTATAGCTACACGCTGACCAGGTTTTACATTTATATTAATGTCCTGAAGCAGTGGCTTTTCCGGAACGTATGAAAAATCAACAGTATCAAATGCAACAGATCCGTCCGGCTTTTTAAGGTCAGGCAGCATGCTGTCATCAGATTCATTTTCTGCAGCAAGTACATCAAATACGCGTTCTGCTGAGACAAGGGCGTTCTGAAGTTCAGAAATAACACCTGAGATTTCGTTGAAAGGCTTGGTGTACTGGTTGGCGTATGACAGGAAACTTACGAGAGTTCCGACAGAGATATTTCCGCTTACTGCTCTGAGTGCACCGGTCATCCCGACAAGTGCGTAGATCATGCCGTTGATAAATCTTGTTGATGGATTTGATATTGATGAGAAGAATGTTGCCTTAAGACCTGCACTACCAAAATCAGAGTTAAGTCTTTCAAAGTTTTCTTCTGCTTTGTTTTCATATCCGAAGGCTTTTATGATATTCTGGTTTTTTATCATTTCATCTGAAAATCCTGACAGTTCACCTCGGATAACAGACTGTTTTGTAAATGCGTTGTGTGAGAGTTTCGTAATAACCGCTGCACAGATAAGTGACAGTGGAGTGAGTATGATTACGATGAGTGCGATACGGAAATCTATCACAAGCATGAAAATAAGTGTTCCGATTATTGTGATTATTCCGGTAAAAAACTGTGTAAATCCCTGAGTGAGTGCATCTGAGACTATCTCGATGTCATTTGTTGCTCTGCTGATAAAATCCCCCTTTGAATTTTTGTCTATATAGCTTACAGGCACTTTGTTGAGTTTTAGAAAAAATTCATTTCGGATATCTCTTGCAGTACTGCAGGAGAGTACATTTGTGTTTCTGGCCATTATCCACTGTGAAAATCCGCTTATGATGACTGAGGCAGCAAGAAACAGCAGAGTTTTTCCAACCTGCGGAAAATCAACGTCGTCTTTTCCGACTATAAAATCTATTGCCTTACCGGTGAGAACAGGAACAAGGAGTGAGCCTGTTACTCCTATAGCTGCAAATATTACAGCGGCAATAAGATTTTTTCTGTAGTTTACTGTATATGAAAAGATTTTTTTCAGCGTCTTCATGTTTATTCACCTGCTTTCTGGATTTCGACAATTTCTCTGTAAACCGGGCAGTTCTGCTCAAGTTCATCGTGTTTTCCAAAGCCTTCACAGCGACCGTCTTCCAGAACAAGTATTTTGTCAGCATTTTTAAGTGAAGTGGCACGCTGGGAAATCATAATCACTATTGTGTCACTAAGATTTTCTGATACGGCTTTTCTTAGACGATAGTCAGTCTGCATGTCGAGAGCACTGGTGCTGTCGTCCAGTATAAGTACAGGAGGTTTTGATACAACAGCTCTTGCAATGGTTAGTCTCTGTTTCTGGCCGCCTGAGAAGTTTTTGCCGCCCTGAAGGACAGGAGAATTAATTCCGTCAGGAAGTTTTTCAATAAATTCGTATGCCTGTGCTGTTTTTAGTGCTTCAATAATCTCCTCGTCGGTAGCATCAGATTTTCCCATTCTGATATTTTCAGCAACAGTTCCGGAAATAACTGAAGCTTTCTGGGGTACGGAAACAACCATTTTCCTTACCTGTGAAAGTTTGTAGTCCTTAATGTTTCTGCCGTATATTTTTACGCAGCCTTCGGTTGCATCATAGAATCTCGGAAGAAGATTTGCGATAGTTGACTTGCCGCTTCCTGTACCGCCGATGATTCCGAGAGTTTCGCCTTTTTTTAGTGAAAATGAGATATTGTCAACAGAATTTGCAGAAGAACCGGCATAGCTGAAACTCACGTCATCAAATTCAATTACCGGA
Source organism: Oscillospiraceae bacterium (assembly GCA_016296165.1). Taxonomy (GTDB): domain Bacteria; phylum Bacillota; class Clostridia; order Oscillospirales; family Ruminococcaceae; genus HUN007. The sequence goes on from JAEDJV010000015.1 coordinate 3,865, forward strand.
GCTTCGAAAGGAATGATATCGCTGTTTCCGTCTTCCATTGATGACTTAATTTCAAAAATATCAGAAATTCTTCCTGCGCCTGCAGCGGCCTTGTTGAAAAATACAATGAGATTTGCAAGAACTATAAGTGCAAGTGAAATCTGAGTCATATAGCTTACAAATGCAGTTATGTCTCCCTGCGTCAGACCACCGCTGTTTACACGATATCCGCCGGCCCATATAATAAGGGCTGCAGAGAGATTCATTATCATAAATGTAACAGGGTTAAGTACTGATGAAATTTTTCCGACCATAACAGCGTGACGGCTGAATTCATTACTGGCATTGCAGAATTTTTCTGTTTCTTCCTTCTGCCTTGAAAACGCTCTGATAACGCGGACACCTTCAAGATTTTCACCTGTGAGCATTGAAATCCTGTCAAGACGTTTCTGGTTTGCGCTGAACATCGGAATGGAACGGCTCATTATTTTATAGATTATAAATGCGATAAGAGGTGCAGTTACCAGAAAGATAAGCGACAGTTTAATATCGAGAGATAAAGCCATGATTATCGCGCCTATGATAAGAAAAGGCACGCGTGTTGCAAGTCTTATACCCATGTTGATTCCTGTCTGCACAGCGTTTGTATCATTTATCAGTCTTGTAGTGAGCGTGGAGGTACCAAGCCTGTCAGTTTCTGTTCTGGAAAGTGAGTTTATGTGCCTGTAAAGTGCTGCTCTTAGTTTGGTTCCGAAACCGTATGCGCATTTTGCAGCGAAGTACTGACACGTTAGTGCAAATGCAAGTCCTGACAGACCGAGTAAAATGATTATGATACTCATTTTTATTATATAGTCTCTGTTGCCGTTTGCTATGCCTATGTCAATTATCTTTGCTGTGACAAGCGGAACAATGAGTTCGAAGATGGCTTCAAGCAGTTTGAAAAAAGGTCCGAGAAAAAGATATTTTTTATACCCATCAAAATATTTTAACAGTTTTTTCAATTTTAATTATCCTCTCATTTTTGTATTATCAAAATTATTATACAAAAAAAAGAATAAAATATCAATTGTTTCTGAGGATAACAGATTGAAATTTCCTGTTATGTTTTCTGCACTGTCATGGTCTGCGTGCGTTGTCAGAGGAAATTCATAGACAATCAGACAATGATGCAATACGCAATATGAACAAATATTTATATGAGATTTACATCTTACAGTAGTGTACTCTCTAAAAGTCTGGGGTATTTTAAGTTTTTTTTGAAAAACGCTTGAATTTATCCTTATTATATGTTATGATTATATAGCATTTAAAATCCGTCAGCATGCTCTGACGAGAGTTAATGCCATTTCATGACATTAAAACGAATAGTCCGCTGCGCAGAAGATAAGCCTGCTGCGTAAGAATGTTCAGAAATTTTTAGGAGGAATTTTTAAAATGAACGCACTTGAATTAATCAGCAAAGACAGTATGAAGGCAGAAGTACCTGCATTTTCAGTAGGTGATACTGTTAAAGTTCATGTAAGAATCAAAGAAGGCGACAAGTACCGTATTCAGGTTTTCGAAGGCACAGTAATTGCTAAGAAGAACGGCGGTATCAGTGAAACATTCACAGTAAGACGTGTAGCACATGGCTGCGGAATCGAAAGAGTATTCCCGCTTCACGCACCTGTTGTTGACAAGGTTGAAGTTGTAAGAAAAGGTAAAGTACGCAGAGCTAAGCTCTATTACCTCCGCAACAGAGTTGGTAAGGCAGCTAAGGTTAAGGAAGCAGTTAGATAATTCTGACGGCTGCATTTATCTATTGATAGTTAAAAGGGACGCTTCAGTCCCTTTTTTGCTATTAATATTTTTTGAGTATTTTGGCTCGTATATCCGGAGATGACAAGTATGAAAGATGAAAAAACAGAGAACGCAGTTAAGACATCACTGCTTGATGATGTTACTGATGTAATAGAATCGGTTATTTTTTCAGTATTTATTGTTCTTCTTACGTTTACATATTTATTCAGGATATCCGATGTATCAGGTCCGTCTATGGAGCCTACTCTTATTGAAAAGGACAGAGTGGTTATTTCTCCGCTGTTTTATACTCCAAAGCAGAATGATATAGTTATTGTAAAAAGCAAAAATCTTGACAAACTCATTGTTAAGAGGGTCGTTGCAGTTGGCGGTCAGTCTGTAAACATTGATTTTGAAGAAGGTATAGTTTACGTTGACGGTGAACCGCTTGATGAGCAGCTGTATGAACCTGATGAGAACGGAAATGCGCCTGTACTGCATGCTGATCATTTTGTAAATACACTTACAACAGCTAATATGGGAGCTTTTGATTCATATCCTGTTACAGTTCCGGAGGACTGCATATTTGTACTCGGGGACAACAGAAACCGTTCCAAAGACAGCAAGCACGCTGAACTTGGTTTTGTTCCAGAGGATGAGGTAGTGGGAAAGGTTGTTTTCAGAATTTATCCTTTCTCATCATTCGGAACACTGAATTAATATATACAGAAAAGCTGGTGTCAAAATGAATGATAATACAGAAAAGATAAAGAATAATGCAGAAGAGAATAAAGATAACCCTTCATCTTCAGCAGAAGCAAAAGAAAAAAATTCCTATACTGCAAAGATGTTTCTGAATGATGTAACCGAAGTGGTTGAAACAGTATTTTTATTCCTTCTCTTCTTTTTGCTCATAAGAACCTATGTTTTTGAGCAGGCAATAGTTGACGGCGATTCAATGGTTCCAACGCTTCTTGACAAGCAGAAACTTATATACAGCAAGATTTTTGAACCGGAAAACGGCGATATAGTTATTGCTGATAATGACAAACTAGATCTTATAGTTAAGCGTGTAATTGCCACTGAAGGTCAGACTCTTGATATCATAGACGGTAAAGTTTATGTTGACGGGGAAGAAGTTAACGAACAGATTTACAAAGGTCAGGGCGATATTCTGAAAGCTGATTACTTTGTAAATTCAGAGACTGAAAAAAGAGCATACAATACAGAACTTCAGTATCCGGTTACTATTCCGGAAGGATGTGTTTTCCTTATGGGCGACAACCGTTACCTTTCAGAAGACAGCCGCGGATACGTTGTTGGTTTTGTAAGAAAAGAAGAACTTATTGGTGAGGTGATACTCAGATATTCACCATTCGATAAATTCACTTTTTTCTAAAAAAATTCTAAAACAGGATGTTGTTTATGTCGGAAACAGAAATTAAATCAATACAGTGGTTTCCTGGTCATATGGCAAAGACAAGAAAAAGTATTAAGGAAAATCTTTCTCTTGTTGACGCTGTAGTTGAGATTATTGATGCACGGATACCACTTAGCAGTCAGAATCCGGAGATGGGAAGGATGACTGCAGGAAAGCCAAGACTCCTTGTTTTAAACAAGAGAGATATGGCCGACAATAATGCAACTGACAAATGGATTTCATATTTCAGAAGTCAGGGTGTAGTGGCTGTTTCAATGGACTGCAAGTCAGGAAAAGGATTAAAATCATTTACCTCAGCACTCGAGCAGCAGCTTCTGAAAGATCTTATCGAAATGCGTAAAGCCAAAGGAATGGTCGGTGCACCGATAAGAGTAATGGTGGTTGGTATTCCTAATGTAGGAAAGTCATCTTTTATAAACCGTATGTCAGGAAGCAAAAAGGCAAAAGTTGAAGACCGGCCGGGTGTAACCAGAACAAAACAGTGGGTTAAGCTTGGCGATAAAATAGAAATGCTTGATATGCCGGGTGTTCTGTGGCCTAAGTTTGATGATCAGAAGGCAGCACAGAATCTGGCGTTTACCGGTGCCATCAAGGATGATATACTTGATATTGAAACACTGGCTATGCTCCTTCTTGAACTTCTGGCACAGAATTATCCTCAGTGTCTTAAGGAAAGATACAAGATGGACGTATCAGATTTACAGGGAAAAGATCTTCTCAAGCTTCTTGGAAGAAAAAGAGGAATGCTTATTTCCGGAGGAGAAGTCAATACAGAAAGGGCGGCCATAATGCTCCTTGATGAATTCAGAGCAGGAAAGATAGGGAACATTACTCTGGAATTCCCTGATACACAGGGGTGAGAGTATATGGCTGAAAAGAAAGACCTGAATACTCTTTATGAATTTGACAGTGCAGTTAGAAATGAACTGGATGGAGGACTGCTCTGCGGTACAGATGAAGCAGGGAGAGGTCCGCTTGCCGGTGATGTATTTGCTGCTGCTGTGATTCTTAAAGAAGGTGTTATGATTGAAGGTATTAATGACAGTAAGAAACTCACAGAAAAGAAGAGAAATGCTCTTTATGATGAGATAACTGAAAAGGCTGAAGCATACTGCATTGCAAGGGCGACTGTTGAGGAGATTGAAGATATCAATATCCTCAATGCAGCAATGCTTGCGATGAGGAGAGCTGTTGAAGGACTTTCTGAAAAACCGTCACTTGTAATAGCGGACGGAAACAAATGTCCTGATATACCTGAAACAGATGTTCGGTGCGTGGTAAAGGGTGATGCAAATTCTGCAAGCATAGCTGCCGCATCAGTTCTTGCCAAGGTTGCAAGAGACAGATATATGGAGGATATGGCTGCAAAGTATCCTGAATATCATTTCGAAAAGCACAAAGGATACGGAACAAAACTTCATTATCAGATGATTGATGAAAACGGCCCTTCTGATATACACCGTATGAGTTTCCTGAAAAAGTATTATGACAAAAAGAGATCTGGGGAATAAGGGTGAAGACGTTGTATGCAGGTATTTGGAGAAATACGGCTACAAGGTCATCGAAAGAAATTTTAACTGTCCTAAGGGTGAGATTGATATCATTGCTGAAACCGATGATACAATTGCTTTTATAGAAGTAAAATCACGAAAAGAGGACTGTGTTGTTACAGGTGCCGAGGCGGTCAACTATACCAAGAAAATGCGTATTATAAAGACTGCTGCATGGTACAGCTATAAAAAACCGCTGACAAAACAGCCGCGGTTTGATATTGCAGAGGTTATTCTGAAAAATGATATCCCGTCAGCAATCAGGTACTACAAGAGTGCCTTTGATATGAGTAACTGCGGGATTATGCTTTCATTCAAATAATACGGAGATAGCTATTGCTGCAGAGTAGAGATCCCGGTATATATTATCTGCGGAGAAACGGAGCGTATTTCATGTTTTACAAAAGTACAAGAAACAGTAATTTAAAGGTTGACAGTGCTCAGGCTATTTCACAGGGAATTTCTGAAGACGGCGGTCTTTTTGTTCCGGAATCCATTCCTTCTCTGACACTTGATGAAGTGAAGCAGATATCTGAACTCAGCTATTCAGAAAGAGCAGCGTATGTATTCAGTAAGTTCCTTACCGATTTTACTGATGCAGAAATAAGATATTGTACTGATAACGCATACAACACTAAAAATTTTGAAAGTGAAAACATTGCTGAGATAGCACATCTTTTTGACGGAACATACATGCTTGAACTCTGGCATGGTCCTACATGTGCTTTTAAGGATATGGCACTTCAGATCCTTCCGTACTTCCTTACAACATCAGCAAAGAAACTAAACATAGACAAGAAAATTGTAATCCTTGTTGCAACATCAGGAGATACAGGAAAAGCTGCGCTTGAAGGTTTTAAGGATGTTGAGGGAACACAGATTATGGTGTTCTATCCGGAAAACGGAGTAAGCTCAATGCAGAAACGTCAGATGACAACTCAGGAAGGTGAAAACGTAGGCGTATGTGCAGTTAAGGGTAATTTTGATGACTGCCAGAGTGGTGTAAAGACGATATTTACAGATGAAAAAGTAAAGAAGGCTCTTGAAGAAAACAGCCTTATGTTCTCAAGTGCCAACTCTATTAACTGGGGACGTCTCGTGCCGCAGGTTGTATATTATATTTCGGCTTATGCTTCACTTGCAGCAGACGGACAGATCAGTCTCGGTGACAAACTTAATGTTGTAGTTCCTACAGGAAATTTTGGTAACATTCTTGCAGCTTACTATGCAAAGAGAATGGGACTCCCACTCGGAAAACTAATCTGTGCGTCAAATATCAACAATGTTCTTACTGATTTTATAAATACAGGCGTTTATGACAGAAACAGAAAGTTCTATGCAACATGTTCACCTTCGATGGATATTCTTATTTCAAGCAATCTCGAAAGACTTCTCTATATGCTCACAGGCGATAATGATGCACAGATAAGGGAATGGTTCGGAGCTCTTGCTAAGGATGGAAAATATGAGGTAACAGATGATATCAAGTCAAAGATAAAGGAAGATTTTTATGCCGGATTCTGTGATGACGAAGCAACAAAGGCAGCGATAAAGAGTGTATATGAAAAATATTCATATGTATGCGATACACATACAGCTGTTGCTGTAAAGGTATATGAAGACTACCGCAGAGAAACAGGCGATACTACAAGAACACTCATCGCTTCAACAGCAAGTCCTTATAAGTTCAGCGCAAGCGTACTTGAGGCTATTGCGCCTGATTTTTCAGCAGAAGACGAATATGCACTTGTTGACAAGATAAATGAACTTTCAGGTATCATGATTCCTGAATCACTTGCAAGTCTGAAAAACAAGCCTGTACGTTTCAGCGGTTCAATTGACAGAAATGATATGTCTGATTACGTAATGGAACAGTTAAATATAAAATAATACAGATGTTTTCGGAGGAAAGTATGTATGGCACTTTTTGCAATCGGTGATCTGCATCTGGCTCTAAGTGATACATATAAGCCTATGGACATTTTCAACGGCTGGGAAGGATACACTGAAAAGCTGGAAAAAAACTGGAGAGAAGTTATCAGCAGTGAAGATACTGTAGTTCTTGCAGGTGATATATCCTGGGCAATGAAACTTCAGAATTCCTATAAAGATTTTGAGTTCATAGAAAATCTTCCGGGGAAGAAGATCATCTTAAAGGGTAACCACGATTACTGGTGGGCTACCAGATCCAAGATGGAAAAATACTTTAAAGAAAGCGGTTTTAATACCCTTAATATCCTGTTTAATAACTGCTATGAGTACGAAAAATTCGGAATATGCGGTACCAGAGGCTGGGTGAACATCGGGGATGATACCGAAGATGAAAAAGTTCTTGCACGTGAAGTGCAGAGACTTGAAGTTTCAATAAAAGAGGCTCTTGAAAAGGAACTTGAACCTTTGGTTTTCATGCATTATCCTCCGGTTTACGGAGCTTCATGCAATTATGATATTCTTGATGTACTTTACAGGTATGACATAAAAAAATGTTATTACGGACATGTTCACGGATACAGCCAGAAAAATGCTGTAACCGGAGTACATGACGGAGTGGAATACACTATGATTTCTAGTGATTACCTAAAATTTATGCCATATAAAGTTCTGTAAATTTGTTGAAAACATAGAACATTCAACCGCATATAGCAATAATATATTAAATATGATATAATAAACTAGATGTTGTTTAATAATAAATGGAGGACGTTTAAAATGAGTTTAAAATCATCATCAAATGTAGCGGTAAATACACACGAATTAATATTGGAAATAAGCGCAGAAGACTTTAACAAGGCAATTGTAAATGCCTATAAAAAAGAAAAGAATCAGATTCAGCTTAAAGGCTTCAGAAAAGGCAAGGCACCTATGTCTATCATTGAAAAGTATTACGGAGAAGAAGTTTTCTTCGATACAGCAATCAATGATATTCTTCCTGCAGAGATGACAGCTGCTCTTGAAGAAACAAAGCTTGATATTGTTGACAGACCACAGGTTGAAGTTGTTTCAGCTTCAAAGGCTGACGGCGTTGTTCTCAAGGCAGTATGCACAACAAGACCGGAAGTAAACGTACCGGAATATAAAGGACTTAAGGCTCCTAAGGTAGTCGATGCTGTTACTGATGAAGTAATCAACGAACAGATCGAGGCAACAAGAAAGAGACAGGCCAGAATTATTACTGTTGAAGACAGAGCAGCTCAGATGGACGACGAAGTTACAATTGACTTCGAAGGCTTCAAAGACGGCGTTGCATTTGACGGTGGTAAGGGTGAAGACTTCCCGCTTACACTTGGCAGCGGTCAGTTCATTCCTGGTTTTGAAGATCAGATTGTTGGTCATAAGACAGGCGAAGATTTTGAAATCGAAGTAACATTCCCTGAAGATTATCAGATGGAAGAACTTGCTGGTCAGAAGACAACATTCAAGATTAGCCTTAAGGAAATTAAGACTCAGGAACTCCCTGAATTCGATGATGAACTTGTAAAGGATGTTTCAGAATTTGAAACAGTTGACGAATACAAGGCAGATCTTAAGAAGAAGCTCGAAGAAAGTGCTCAGCAGAAGGCTGATGCTCAGTTTGAAAATTACCTCTTCGAAGAAATTATCAAGAACCTTGAAGGTGAAATTCCTGAATGTATGTACGACCAGAGAATTGACAGAGAGGTAGCTGAGTTCGAAGCACGTCTTGCTCAGAATCAGATGTCACTTGATCTCTACTTCCAGTATACTGGTATGGATCTTGATGATCTTAAGGCAACATACAGAGACAGAGCTGTAAGTGAAGTTAAGTTAAGACTTGCTCTTGAGAGTATCGTTGCTAAGGAAAATATCACAGTTGAAGATTCAGAAGTTGAAGAAGGTCTCGCAAAGATTGCTGAAAACAACCATCTCAGCGTAGAAGAAGTTAAGCGTTTCATTAATGTTGAAGACTACAAGATGGATCTTTGCGTAAGCAAGGCTGCTGATATTATTAAGGAATCTGCAGTAGTTGATAACTCACTTGCTGAAAAGAAGGAAGAAGAAACTGCTGAATAATTTTCAGGCAGATAATAAAAGCGATTCATACTCCTGTTGCAGCCTCAATGACAGCAACAGGAGAATGTTTGCATTTTAGGGAATCATCAGTTTTGGTTTGTATTCCCTTAAAATATAAACTATGCAAAATGGAAGGAAGATGGAATATGAGTTTTGTACCTTATGTTGTTGAACAGACTAGCAGAGGCGAGCGTTCGTATGATATTTTTTCAAGACTTCTCAATGACCGTATCATAATGCTTTCAGAGGAAGTAAATGATACAACAGCAAGTCTTGTTGTTGCTCAGCTTCTCTATCTCGAGAGCCAGGATCCGGAGAAGGATATCAGTCTTTATATCAACAGTCCTGGCGGTTCTATTACAGCAGGCATGGCAATAGTTGACACAATGAACTACATTAAGTGTGACGTTTCTACAATCTGCGTAGGTATGGCTGCTTCAATGGGAGCATTCATTCTTTCATGCGGCGCCAAAGGAAAAAGATATGCTCTTCCAAATAGCGAAGTAATGATTCATCAGCCTCTTGGCGGACTAAACGGTCATGTTCAGGCTACTGATATGAAGATTCATACAGACAGAATTATTAATATGAGGAAAAAACTCAACGAGATGCTTTCTGAAAATACAGGACAGCCACTCGAAACTATCGAAAAGGATACAGAGCGTGATAACTTTATGTCAGCTGCCGAAGCGTGCGCATATGGTCTGATCGATAAGGTAGTTGAAAAAAGATAAGGTTGGTGCACTATGATAGATAACGGGTTCAAAACATGCAACTTCTGCGGCAAGGGTGAAAACCGTGTCCAGAGTATGTTTTCTTCCGGCGAAACAAATATCTGTGACGAATGCGTAATGTACTGCTATGATATTATAGCAGGCCCGGTGGAAAAGGAAAAAGAAAAACCAAGACAGAAATCACCTAAAAAGGGCAGTGATTTTTCTATAAAGCTCAAGAAACCTATGGAGATAAAAAAAGTCCTTGACCAGTATGTTATTGGGCAGGATACAGCTAAGATAGCACTTTCTGTTTCTGTTTACAATCATTACAAGCGTCTGCTCAGCAATGATGCAGGTGACGAAGTTGAAATCCAGAAGAGTAATGTTCTCCTTCTCGGACCTACAGGTGTAGGTAAAACGCTTCTTGCACAGACACTTGCAAAGACGCTTGATGTTCCTTTTGCAATTGCTGATGCAACAACTATTACTGAAGCTGGTTATGTTGGTGATGACGTTGAAAATGTACTTCTCAGACTTATCCAGGCGGCAAATTTTGATATCAAGGCTGCGGAACGCGGCATTATCTATATTGATGAGATAGACAAGATTGCCAGAAAGTCTGAAAATACTTCTATAACAAGAGATGTTAGTGGTGAAGGCGTTCAGCAGGCTCTGCTCAAAATAATAGAAGGAACAGTTTCGAACGTTCCTCCTCAGGGTGGAAGAAAACATCCTAATCAGGAATTTATTCATATCGATACCAAAAATATTCTGTTTATATGCGGTGGTGCGTTTGACGGTCTTGAACAGGCTATAATCAAGAGAACAAAGCATAAGTCAATTGGTTTTGGTTCTGATGTAGTGTCAAACAAAGACGAAATGAATAATATCTTCAAGAAGGTAATACCACAGGATCTTGTTAAGTATGGTATCGTACCGGAACTTGTAGGAAGACTTCCTCTTATTACTGTTCTTGATGAACTTGACGAAAAAGCACTTGTTAAAATTCTTACGGAGCCTAAAAATGCTCTTGTTAAGCAGTATGAAAAGCTTTTTGATTATGACAATATCGAGTTTGAAATAGAAGACGATGCGCTTACAGAAATTGCAAAGAAAGCTATTTCGCAGAAAACCGGTGCCAGAGGTCTTAGGGCTATTGTTGAAGGAATTCTCATGGAAACAATGTACGAAGCACCTTCAAAGGACGTAGTAAAAGTAACTGTTACTAAAGACTGCGTTATAAACGGTGAAAAACCAGTACTGAAAACGGAAACAAGTAAATTAAAAAAAGCGATCAAGAAATAAAATATCCTTCCCTCTTGGTTTTTCCGGGAGGGAATAATTTTTCTACTTGAAAAAAGATACGAAGTGTTATATAATAATATTACTATACCGTAGAGAAGGTGGATTTTATTAAAGCAGAATATTTAGATTATGACATTTTCCCTGTTATTCCTATGAGGGGAGTTGTTGCATTTCCAAAGATGGTAGTTCACTTTGACGTTATGCGTGAAAAATCTGTAAATGCAATAAAAGAGGCTCTGAAAAAAGACAGAAAGATCTTCATTATTACTCAGAAAGATGTATTTGCTGACGACATAAAAAAAGAAGATTTATATAAAATTGGTGTAGTAGCTGAGATAAGACAGGTTCTAAGAACACCTGACGATGTGTTAAGGATTCTTGTTGAAGGCGATTATAAGGCAAAACTTGTTGAAATCGATGAAACAGAAGGTGAAACCTCTTACTATGAGGCTGCCATAAAAAAAGTTAACAACAATACAAAGACAAAGGTAAGTGAAGCTGAACTTGAGGCAATGACACGTTCGGTAAAGGATGCTTTCGAAAGGTATGCTGAACTGATTCCGCGTATGCCTTCAGAACTTGTTTCATCCGTTCTTTGTCAGGATGATCCGGAGAAGATTTTTGAGAATATCGTTTTCAACGCTAATTTACAGTATGCTGACAAGCAGGATCTTCTTGAACAGAACAGTACAATAACAAGACTTACAACTCTTCTGGCAATACTGACAAGAGAAACCGAAGTTCTTGGAATAGAGCATGAGATACACGAGCAGGTTCGGGATAATATTAATCAGAATCAGCGTGATTTTTTCCTTAGAGAGCAGCTTAAAGTTATTTCTTCACAGCTTGGAGAAGACGGTGAGGAAGAGGAAAATAATTATCTGAAAAAAATTGCTTCTCTTGAACTTGACGAAAAAACTGCTGAAAAGCTTAGCAAGGAAGCAGAACGTCTCAGTAGACTTCCTTCATCTTCTCAGGAGGCCTTTGTTATCAGAAATTACCTTGATACTGTTCTGCAGCTTCCGTGGAATACAGAAAGCAAAACAAAGGTAAATATCCAGAAGGCTGAAAATATACTTGACAAGGATCACTACGGTCTTAAGAAAGTTAAGGAGAGAATACTTGAGAGTATTGCTGTTCATGCAATAAATCCAGACGTTTCCGGGCAGATTATCTGTCTTGTAGGTCCTCCGGGTGTTGGTAAAACATCCATTGGCCGTTCTATAGCAAAGGCACTGGGAAGAAAATATGTCCGTATTTCACTTGGCGGTGTCAGAGATGAATCGGATATAAGAGGCCATCGCAAAACCTATGTAGGCGCTATGCCGGGTCGAATAATTAATGCGATGATACAGGCAGGAACAAAAAATCCTCTGATCCTTTTTGATGAACTGGATAAGATGAGTAATGATTTCAGAGGAGATCCTTCAGCGGCTATGCTTGAAGTTCTTGACAGTGAACAGAACAAGGAATTCAGAGATCATTATGCTGAAGTGCCTTTTGATCTCAGCAAGGTAATGTTTATTACTACTGCAAACACAACACAGACTATTCCTGCTCCTCTTCTGGATCGTATGGAAGTTATAGAGATAACAAGCTATACAAGAGAAGAGAAGTTCCATATAGCTAAGGATCATCTTGTCCCTAAGCAGCTTAAGAAACATGGACTAAAAGGAACACAGATGAAGATTTCTGACGAAGGAATCTATAAACTGATTGATTCATATACCAAAGAAGCCGGTGTAAGAAATCTCGAAAGGAACATCGGATCCCTGTGCAGAAAGACCGCAAAGGAAATAGTTTACGGCAAGACTAAAAAGCTTCTGTTTACTGCTGACAATATAAAAGAATATCTTGGAGTTGAAAAACATCTCCCGGATTCAAAATCAGAAAAAAATGAAGTAGGATTAGTAAACGGACTTGCCTGGACCTCAGTTGGCGGAGTTCTGATGCCACTTGAAGTTCTTGTTCTGGATGGAAAGGGCAATATTGAAGTAACAGGTTCTCTTGGAGATGTTATGAAGGAAAGTTCCCGAATTGCAGTAAGCTATTCAAGAAGTGTAGCTGAAAAATATTCTATAGATAAGGAATTTTATAAGAACAAAGATCTTCATATTCACGCTCCGGAAGGTGCAGTTCCAAAGGATGGCCCTTCTGCAGGTGTTACAATGGTTACAGCCATTATTTCCGCACTTTCAGGTATTCCTGTAAGGAGCGATGTTGCTATGACTGGTGAGATAACACTTCACGGTAAAGTTCTTCCGATAGGCGGACTTCGTGAAAAGACAATGGCTGCATACAAGGAAGGCGTAAAGACCGTTATCATTCCGGTGAAAAATAAACCTGATCTTGAAGAAGTTGATGATGTTGTAAAGGAAAATATAGAATTTATCTTCGCTGAAACAATCGAGGACGTCCTTGAACATGCACTTGTCAAAGAAAAATAAATGATTATTGCAGGAGACGGACGCACTAACATTTACTGTGCGTCCGTTTTAGCAGGAAAGGGAAAAAATGAATTATAATAAAGCAGAGTTTCATTCATGTTATGGTCTGTTTTCGCAGTTACCTGCATCTGAAAAAACAGAAATAGTATTTGCAGGACGTTCAAATGTAGGAAAATCTACTCTTATAAATAAAATATTTAACAGAAAATCACTTGCAAGAGTAAGTTCTGTGCCTGGAAAAACTGCAACCATTAATTTTTATAAACTTGAAGATGTATTTTTTGTAGATCTTCCAGGCTATGGATACGCAAAGGTAGCAAAAACCGAAAAGCAGAGATGGGCAGGACTTATAGAAGGATATCTGAACGCAGACAGAAACATTGAACTTGTATTTCTGCTTATAGATATGCGCCATGCCCCTTCTGCTGATGATATTCACATGATAAACTTCCTAATAGATGCGGAACTTCCGTTTGTTATTATTCTTACAAAAGCTGATAAGCTTAATAAGACCAACAGAAAAAAGATGATGGAAGAGTTTGCGAAGACAATTCCTTACTTTGAAGATATACATGTGGTACCATTTTCGTCACAGACGTTTGAAGGCGTTGAAGAAGTAAGAAAAATAATAGAAGAAACTGCAGAAGCAGCAAGAGAAGAATAATGAAACAGAGGACAGCATTAAAATGAAATACTGTCCTCTGTTTTATTCTTCATAATTTCTTATTTTAATTACTCTTCTGCGTCTGAAAATACGTGAGCAAATATACGATGCAGTCTCAATTAATCCGCAGTATTTGTCAACAAGAACAATTACTACGGTTTCTTTGTAGCTTGGCGGTGTAATCGTAAGGGGAAACATGTGTTTGAGTATTATGTCCTTTTCACATTCGGTTAGCTCGAAATGCTGACATGCATTTTTCAGTGCAGCTTTCGGATGTGTCATTCCATGAAAATGATCTCCGGTTTCCTTTGTGTGAGTATGCCAGTCATAAAGGAAAAAATCGTGCAGAAGTCCGGCTCTTGCACCGGCTCTAGCATCAAGATTGAAAAATTTGCATATCTTAAAATTGTAGTAAGAAACGTTTACACAATGCTGAAAAGTTGACGTGTTGCCATGCTGTGTAAATTCCTTCATCTTCTGTACAAGCTCGTTTTCCAGAAGATCCCTGACTGTTTCGTAATATCCGTCGCATATCTCGTTGCTAAGAAGATTTTTTTTTGATCCTATTGCATACATGTTCTGATTCATTCCTTTTCGTTTAAGGAGTAACAAACTTATTTCTACATTACTAGTATAACAGAATACCACATTTATATCAATACTTTTTCAGAAAAACGGTATAAAAATACGCGTAGAAAATTTATCTGCTATTGACAAATCTATAAAATTAAGATAAAATATAATATGTGTATTTCTATTATACTTTTGAATAAATTAGTATTTTTGATACATTTATATAAAAATAATTTTTAAAGGTGGACCAGTAAAAAATGAGTTTAATTGACAAGATTTTTGGGTCTTACAGCAAAAAAGAACTTGCACGTATAGAGCCAATAAAGCAGGCAGTCCTTGACCTTGAGGAAGAATACTCAAAGCTCTCAGAAGCAGAGCTTAAGGGAAAAACACAGATTTTTAAAGACAGATTAGCTGAAGGTGAAGAACTTGATTCAATTCTTCCTGAAGCTCTTGCTACATGTCGTGAAGCAGCATACAGAGTACTTGGAAAGAAACCATTCCCTGTACAGATTATAGGTGCCATTGTTCTTCACCAGGGACGTATAGCTGAGATGAAGACAGGTGAAGGTAAAACTCTCGTTGCCTGTCTGGCTGCCTATCTTAATGCTCTTTCAGGAAAGGGAGTTCATGTTGTAACAGTAAATGACTACCTTGCAAAATTCCAGTCCGAAGAAATGGGTAAGGTTTACAGATATCTCGGACTGAGCATAGGTGTTATTCTCCATGGTCTCAACAATGCTCAGAGAAGAGCAGCATATAACTGTGATATTACATATGCAACAAACAATGAACTTGGTTTTGACTATCTTCGTGATAACATGGTAATATACAAGAAGGATATGGTTCAGAGAGAGCCAAACTTTGCAATTGTCGACGAAGTTGACTCTATCCTCATTGATGAGGCAAGAACTCCTCTTATCATTTCCGGACGTGGTGACAAGTCAACTGAACTCTACGGAATTGTTGACAAATTTGCCAAGACACTCAAGCCTATCACAGTTGTAGAAATGGATGACAAGGAAGATCAGGATGAAATCAATAAGGACTATGACTATATCATAGATGAAAAGGCTAAGTCAGCTACTATTACAAGAACAGGTGTAAAGAAGGCTGAGAAGCATTTTAACATTGAAAACCTTATGGATCCGGATAACATGACTCTGCTTCATCATATTAACCAGGCTCTTAAAGCTAACGGTATAATGAAACGTGATATTGACTACGTTGTTAAGGACGGCGAAGTAATTATTGTTGACGAGTTTACAGGTCGTCTGATGATGGGAAGACGTTTTAATGATGGTCTTCACCAGGCTATCGAGGCGAAGGAAGGAGTTAAGGTTGCACACGAATCCAAAACTCTTGCAACAATTACTTTCCAGAACTACTTCAGACTTTATTCAAAGCTTTCCGGTATGACTGGTACAGCTATGACTGAGGAAGACGAATTTAAGGAAATATACAAACTTGACGTTATTCAGGTGCCTACAAACAGACCTGTACAGAGAATAGACCATTCTGACCAGGTTTACAGAACTGAAAAAGGTAAGTTTGAGGCGGTTATTGATCAGATAGTTGAATGTAACAAGAAAGGACAGCCTGTTCTTGTTGGTACAGTTTCAATTCAGAAATCAGAAATCCTTTCTTCACTCCTTAATAAAAAGGGTATAAAACACTCTGTTCTCAATGCAAAACAGCATGAAAAGGAAGCTGAGATTGTTGCTCAGGCTGGTAAGTTCGGCGCTGTTACAATTGCGACAAATATGGCAGGACGAGGTACTGATATTATTCTCGGCGGTAATGCAGAGTTCAGGGCAAAAGCTGAGATGAAGAAGAGAGAATACGAAGAAGATATTATAAACGAAGCAGTAGGTTATGCTGAAACAGATAATGAAGAGATTCTCGCTGCAAGAAAAGTGTACAGGGAACTTTATGAAAAATATAGTGCTGAAGTAAAAGAAAAGGCTAAGGAAGTTCTTGAAGCAGGTGGTCTCTTTATCATAGGTACAGAACGTCATGAGTCACGTCGTATTGATAATCAGCTCAGAGGCCGTTCAGGACGTCAGGGTGACCCTGGTGAAAGCCGTTTCTTCCTCTCACTCGAAGATGACCTTATGCGTATCTTTGCCGCTGACAGAATTGAAAATCTCATGAAAACTCTTAATGTTGAGGAAACAATGCCTATAGAGAGCAAGTTCCTGACAAAGATGATAGAATCTTCACAGAAGAAGGTTGAAGGACGTAACTTCAGCATAAGAAAGAACGTTCTTAACTATGATGATGTTATGAACAAACAGCGTGAGATTATATATGATCAGCGATCAAAGGTTCTTAACGGTGATGATCTCCATGAAAGCATTGTCAAGATGATTAAGGATCTTGTTGAGACAACAGTTGACGGATACCTCCTTGAAGACGGAGAGGATAAGGAAAACTGGAACCTCATTGGTCTTCGTGAATACTTCCTTGGATGGATTACAACTGAGGATGAGTTTAAGGATCTTGAAGAAGATGATAAGAAACTTGAGGAAGTCACAAAGAAAGAAATTATTGACATGCTTTCTGACAGAGCTGTAAATGCTTATGCAGATAAGGAAAAAGAATACGGCGAACAGATTATCAGAGAACTTGAAAGAGTTATCCTTCTCAAAGTTGTTGATTCCAAGTGGACCACACACATCGATGATATGGATGAGCTTAAGAAAGGTATTATACTCAGAGCTTACGGACAGAAGAATCCTGTTGTTGAATACAGATATGAAGGATTCGAAATGTTTGATGCAATGATTGAAAGCATTCGTGAAGAAACAGTTCGAACACTCCTTACAATCAGACTCCAGAAGAACGCAGCACCACCGGAGCGTGTACAGGTAAATAAACCTGATGCACCTAATGCTGGCAGCGGTGACGGAAGTTTTTCAAACCAGGCTGTATCAAAGAAGATAAACGACAACGATCCATGTCCATGCGGCAGCGGAAAAAAATATAAAAAATGCTGCGGACTTAACGAGGAAAATTGATTTACAGCATTATAAATAACAAAAACCAGATGTGTTTTACATCTGGTTTTTGTTTATTTTATATAAAATAAATATATAGATTTTATGAGATGACATAAAAATTATTGTAAAGTATTGTGTTAAAAAAACAAAAGTGATATAATAAAAAACATAATTATTGTACAAATCAACATAAAGGGGAAATGTGATTATGACTAAAGATGCAGAAACAATAAAAAATATCGCTCTGGCAGGCCACAACGGTTCAGGTAAGACTTCTCTTGCAGAAGCACTTCTTTACAGAGCGGGGGTTACAGAACGTCTTGGAAAGACAGCAGACGGAAATACTGTTTGTGATTTCGATTCTGAGGAGATAAAGAGAAAGGTTTCTATAAACACAGCTGTTGCTAATTTTATGACAGATGGAATAAAAGTTAATCTTATCGATACTCCTGGCCTTTTTGACTTTGAGGGCGGTATGAGAGAAGGAATTACTGCTGCAGGAACTGTTATGATAACTGTTTCAGGTAAGTCCGGTGTAAAAGTAGGAACAAAGAAAGCATATAGTTTTGCTGAAAAACTTGGTAAGTCAAAAGTTTTTGTTATTACAAAACTTGATGATCCGAACGCAAACTTCTATAATACACTTACAGAGCTTAAGACAGTATTTGGTCCTACAGTTTGTCCTGTAGTTGTTCCTGTTATCCAGAACGGCGAGATAGCAAGTTATATCAATCTTATCGAGATGAAGGCTTATAAGTATGATGACAAGGGAAATGCTGTTGAGACAGATATGCCGGACGGTGACATATCAAATAATGATAAGATGGATTACAGACTTGATGGTCTTATTCAGGCAATAAGCGAAGCTGTTGCTGAGACAGACGATGAGTTTATGGAGAAGTTCTTTGAAGGTGAAGCATTTACACAGAAAGAACTTATAGACGGTATTCACAAAGGTGTAAATACAGGAAAGATTACTCCTGTTGTTTGTACATCTGCTGTTTCTCTTGCAGGTATTGACATGCTTCTCAAGGAAATGTCACTTCTTCTTCCTTCACCTCTTGAAGTATCAAAGCCTGTTGCAACAGATGCAAACGGTGACCCTGTAGAGATAGAATGCTCAGCGTCCGATCCGCTGTCAGCATTTGTTTTCAGAACGACTGTCGATCCTTTTGTTGGAAAGATGTCATATATTAAAGTATTTTCAGGTGTTCTAAAGGCTGGTTCTTCTGTACTTAATGCTTCATCCGGTGAGACGGAAAAAGTAGGCAAGCTTTATAATATGTGCGGCAAAAAACAGGAAGAAGTAGATTCTGCTAATGCAGGCGACATAGTGGTTGCAGTTAAGATGAATATTAACACTTCAGATACTCTCTGCGATCAGTCGAGAGTTGTTACATTTGATGCAGTTGATTATCCTTCTCCATGTTATTCTATGGCTGTAAAGGCAAAGGCACAGGGAGATGAGAGCAAGATTTCAAATGGTATTACCAAACTTCTTGAAGAAGATCCTACACTTAAGTATGAACAGGATTCTTCAACAACTGAACAGATTCTTAGCGGTCTTGGAGATCAGCACCTTGAGATAGCTGCTTCAAAACTTAAGGAAAAGTTTGGCGCAGATGTTATTCTTACAGTACCTAAGATTGCGTATAAGGAAACAATCAGAAAGAAAGTTAAAGTTGAAGGAAAACACAAGAAGCAGAGTGGCGGACATGGTCAGTATGGTCATGTATGGATGGAATTTGAACCTACAGTAGGCGATGAGCTTGTATTTGAAGAACGTGTATTTGGCGGTGCGGTTCCTAAGAATTACTTCCCTGCAGTTGAAAAAGGAATACAGGAAAGCATGAGAAAGGGCGTGCTTGCCGGCTGTCCTGTTGTTGGATTAAAGGCCATCCTTGTAGACGGATCTTATCATCCTGTTGATTCCTCTGAAATGGCATTTAAAACAGCAGCTTCTATTGCATACAAAGAAGGTTTAAAACAGGCTGACCCAGTCCTTCTTGAACCAATCGGAAGTCTTTCAGTAAAGGTTTCAGATGACAAGACAGGTGATATCATGGGCGAGCTCAACAAAAGAAGAGGTCGTATGCTTGGCATGAATCCTGCTGGTGAAGGAATGACAGAGATACTTGCCGATGTTCCAATGAGAGAGATGCATGATTTTGCAACTTATCTCAGACAGGCAACAAGAGGTCTTGGCGAGTTTACTTTCGAATTCGTCAGATATGAGCAGCTTCCTGCCAATCTCGTTTCAGAAGTAATCGTAGCTTTATCTACCGAAACAGAATAATTTTAAAACTTTAATAATAATTCTTAATTCACTAAAATAAATAAAAAATGCATGTCGCTTATGTGATATGCATTTTTTATTTGTTTTTAAACCCTCCACTATACCATCAGTCTTTAGCCTGGCGGAATAATAACTTTCACAATCGTGGTTGCTTTTTTCAGTCAACCCGATTTTTTTATAAAAAAAGAGTGTGAGTTTTTGCTCACACTCTTTAATTATAATATGGGTGATTTACTCTGAATATTCTGAAAGTGTAATACCGTTTTCACCAAGAGGTATCTCGTGGTCAAGTCCTATGAAATTACCTTTTTTATCCTGCCAGAGAACTTCCTTGACAAATTCGTATTTTTCTTTGTCCCATGTAGTAAAGTCATCGAGAACAAGCCCGCCTGTGTCTCCGGAGTTTGCGTTGAAGCACCAGAATGTGTGGTGAAGTTTGTTTTCCATGATAAGCTGTCTGCAGTATGTCATCCATGTGAGATTAGGTTCTTTCATGAATCCACCCCATTCACCGATAAGGAGAGGAGCTTTTTTCTTGTCATAGATATAGAACCAGTTATCGTACCAGCAGTCATCCATTAATGAATCAAATGTATATCCGCCTTCAAACCAAGGCTGTTCATATACTGTAGGGCCATAATCGTGAGGGGAGTAAACGAGTTTGTTATTGTATTTACCGAGGTCAACCGGATTGTCAGCTACGCCTCTGAGGTTTCCGCCCCACCAGTTGAAGTAGTAGTCAGCTTTGTCCTGGGATTTGAAGCTGCCGTTTGCTTTTGTATCAATCGGATAGCATTCTATACCTTCAACCATTATGAGAAGATTCGGGTTCTTTTTAAGAACTGCAAGTCCTGCTTTTTCAGCAATGTATTTCCAGTTGTCAGCGTCTTTGGAGTCATCCCATTTGGCACGAGGTGATTCATTTGGCTTGCCGTGAGGTTCATTTTCAAGGTCAATTGCGATAATTGTATCATCATTTTTGTATGTTGATGCAATCCACTCGAGTGCGCGAATGAAGTCTTTTTCAGAGATTTTTTCATCGTACCACATTGGGTAGTTGTGGCCTGACGCATTTGTTGAGGCGCAGTGGAAGTCAATCATTATCTTAAGTCCGTTTGCCCGGCACTGATCAATCACATAATTGAAAATTTCAAGACTGTTCATTCCGACAAGATATGAGTTTGTCGCCTGATTAAAGTTTGCCTCAGGGTATTCTCCGTCTTCCCACTGATTTACGAGCTCGGTGGAAATAGGGATTCTGATAAGGTTGAATCCATGATCTGCTATTGAGTTTATGGAAGTGTTCAGGTCCGCATTCCATAACCCGTCAAAAATATTTGTTCCTGTGTTATATCCAAACCAGTTACATCCGGTAATCCAGACTTCTTTTCCTTCTGAATCAACAATCTTGTTTTTTTCAACAAAGAGCCAGTCATCTGTTGAAGGAGCAGGAACTTCTTTTGCATTTGGTGAAGAAGTAGGAGTGTTGTTATTGCCTGAATTATTATTATTATTATTATTATTATTATTTGAATTGTTATTGGAATCATTTTTTACAGCAGGTACGCTTTCTGAAGAAAATACGGCAGAACCCGCATCGATTACTTCAGGGGAGGCAATCTGAATTCCAAAATTTATACTTCCGCCTGAGATAATATTTCCTGTGTTGTTGTCAGGTTTTATTGTAAGTGTTGTTCCATCCAGATCATAGGTAAGTCCCCATGAATTTTTTATCTCGATATCTTTGTTTACAGAAAGTGTAACTTTCCAGTTTGATATGGTGTCTGACTGTTTATTTGTTACTGTGCCGTCAAGCTGGTATATTGTCACTCCGCCTTCAGGCCAGCTGTTACCGTTTGTGAGTTTGAAAACGATATCTTTGCTGTTTTTATCCTGAGAATCATTCTTTGTTTCATCTTTTTTATCGTTTGCATCTTCATCCGGTTTTTCAGTTTCTTCTTCAGTTTCTTTTTCTTCAGTTTCTTCTTCCTCTTCTTCCTCATCGTCTCCTTCTGTTTCTTCGATTTCTTCTTCAACATTTGAAACTTCCGGGAGAGAAGTGTTTTCTTCAGTACCACATCCGGTAAAGATTAAAGTCTGTGCGATTATACTTAGAGAAAGGAGCATAGACAGAACTTTTCGAAAATTATTCATTTTACACTCATCCTTAATTCTTAATATTGTATTTTCGTATTTTTGATAGTATTCCATAAAATAATTTTATAACATAAAAAACTTCCTGTCAAATATATTTTGTACTGATAAAATAAATTCATATATTTTGATACTATTTGCTCCTGTTTTTAGGTCTGTTTTGTAATATTAATAAATTATATGAAAATATCTGAATAACGTATCTTTCAGCTTTTTGGATATTTTGTGAAAAAATATGCTGTGGCTGCGGTAAGTGATAAAAAGAGATGAAAAGATAAAAAATATTTTGCTGTAAGTTAATAAAAAAAAGCATATTTTTAATAAATTTATTGAAAAAATCAATTTTTATGGTATAATAATAATATACAATTTTATAAACATATTTTTATACAGACAAAGTTTGTATAAATATTTTTTTGGAGAGAAGATTTGATATGAATAATAATTATGATGTAATTATTGTAGGAAGCGGAGCAGCCGGTTTATATGCGGCTATTAATCTCCCGGAGACTCTCAGAGTGCTGATTATTTCAAAAAGAAATCTCACACTTTGCAATTCTGCACTTGCACAGGGCGGAATTGCAGGCGTTTATGATTCACCTAACGATAATATCCAATTGCATCAAAACGATACACTTATTGCCGGTGGTTTTAAAAATAACACAGAGACACTTCATATACTTGTAAGTGAAGCTGCTTATGATATTGATAATATAATTAAACTAGGTGTGGAATTTGATAAAAATCCTGACGGCTCTCTTCACAGAACTCTTGAGGGAGGACATTGCAGACACCGTATTTTTCATCATAAGGATGCTACAGGTGCTGAGATAGTGGATAAACTTATCTTAAAAGTCAGATCCATGTCAAATGTTACAATACTTGAAAATACACTTATGTGTGATGCTGCCAAAACAGAAACCGGATTTTCTGTAAACTGTCTTAGCGACGGAAAATATACCGTATGCAATTCACATTTTCTTATTATGGCTACAGGTGGTATAGGCAGAGTATACGAATATACTACAAACTCTGCTATTGCTACAGGAGACGGTATCGCAATGGCTTATGAAATGGGTGCTGACATAAAGCATCTTAGTTTTGTACAGTTTCATCCGACAGCATTTAATAACAGACATACCAGAGAATGTTTTCTTATTTCTGAGGCTGTCAGAGGTGAGGGTGCATATCTTCTTAACTGTCATGGCGAGCGTTTTATGCATGAATATGATGACAGACTTGAACTTGCTCCGCGTGATGTAGTATCACACTCAATAGTCCACGAAAGCAGAAAGCAGAATTCTACAGAATTTTATCTTGATATAACACACAAGGATTCTGAATTTCTTGTAAACAGATTTCCTATGATTTACAAAAATCTTCTCGATCAGGGATTTGATCTGACTAAGGACAGAATCCCGATATACCCATGTCAGCACTATCTTATGGGCGGAATTAATGTGGACCGCAATGCTCAGACTAAGATAAGGGGGATGTATGCAGTTGGCGAATGTTCACATACCGGTGTTCACGGAAACAACAGGCTTGCAAGTAATTCACTCCTTGAAGCACTTGTTTTCTCAAGACAGGCAGCAAACCATATTGCCTCAGTTCTTGATTCGGCCGCAGATACATATGCTGAACACACTTTTGAAACTCATGAGGATAAGCCGAAAATTCCAACAGGAATAAGAACTGAAGTAAGGCGCATCATGCAGGAAAGTGCATTTGTTATTCCTGACAAGGAAGCTGCAGTTAAGGGATTTGAGAGGGTTAAGGAACTTAGAAGAATGCTTCAGACAGAAGAATACTGCAGAGATGTAAATTATGTTGAAGCAAACTCACTGGTTACAGTAGCATATCTTATACTCAGAGAAGTTATATAATTTTATAAAGGATGAGAACAATGAAACTTTCACAGATATATATTGACAATATCATAGAAACAGCACTAGCCGAAGACATCAATTATATGGATGTAACAACAGACAATCTCCTTGATGATACTCACAGAAGTGAAGCTTACTATGTTGCCAAGGATGACGGTGTTCTTTGCGGAATCGAAATCGCAAAGAGGGTTTTTGAACTTACAGGCGGCGATGTTGATTTTCAAATTAAAATTAATGACGGTGAACATGTTAAGAAGGGCGATATAATTGCTGTTATGACCGGTTCGACAAGAACACTTCTTAAGGGCGAAAGAACGGCACTTAACATTCTCCAGCATATGTCCGGTATAGCTACGGCAACAAACAGGTGTACAGAACTTGTTAAAGGAACTTACGCTATGGTTACAGATACAAGAAAAACTCTTCCGGGATTAAGAGCCCTCCAGAAGTATGCTGTAACAGTTGGAGGAGGAAAAAATCACCGCTATAATCTTTCAGACGGTGCGATGCTTAAAGATAATCATCTCGATGCATACGGCGGCATTACTCCGGCGGTAACAGCCCTGAGAGAAAAGATAGGTCACATGGTAAAGATTGAAGTTGAAGTAAGAAATCTTGAAGAACTTGCAGAAGCTCTCGAATGTGGCGTTGAAGTAATAATGCTCGATAATATGAGTTGTGAAGATATGAAAAAAGCAGTTGAGATAACCGAAGGAAGAGCACTTCTTGAAGCCTCCGGTAATGTTACACTTGCGAATATCCGTGATGTTGCTCTTACAGGCGTAAATATTATTTCACTCGGAGCTCTCACACATTCAGTTAAATGTTTTGATATTTCGATGAAAATAAAAGCTGAAAAATGATTTTGAAAAAACAGGACAGGAAGTGATTTAAATGGATAGTTTATTTGACAGTTTCAAAAGCAATTACACCAAAGATTCTTACAGAATATTATGTACGGTAAGTGCTGCTATTAAGGAAACATTTTTTTATGTTCAGGAGATAGGTTACCTTGATGTCATTAAACCTTATAATACAATCAGAGACAACCTCGATTCATTTTTGTTTGTAATAGTCCTTGACGGTAAGGGAGAACTGGTTTATAACAACAGAACCTATAACCTTACAAAAGGCTGCTGTTTCCTTATTGACTGTCTTAAACCTCATTCCTATAAAAGCAGTCTCAGTGAGCCATGGAAACTGCTCTGGCTTCATTTCAACGGACCTACTGCAAGAGGATATTACGAATATTTTGCAAATGCATACATTAACGTAATACATCCGGAGCTTATTGATCCGTTTGAAGATCTCATGCGTCAGCTGATTGAAATTAATACGAAACATGATTCGTCAACGGAAGTAAGATCATCCAAAATCATTGTTGAACTCCTCACTCTGATGATGACCTTTAAGAAAAATGATACAGTTTATACATCACAGATTGTAAGAAAGCTTGCAGAAGTGAGAAGATATATAAACAGAAACTATACAACTGATATTTATCTTGAAACTATATGTGAAAAATTCAGCATAAGTAAATTTCATCTTACAAAAGAGTTTAAAAAAGCTTACGGAATTACTATTGCCAAGTATATAATGCAGAAACGGATTAGCAATGCAAAATGGCTCCTTAAATATTCAGATAAAACACTTGAGGAAATATCAGAAGCATGTGGATTTTATGATACATGTTACTTCAATAAACAGTTTAAAGCGATCGAATCAACTACTCCGTACAAATACAGAAAATCATGGCTTGAGAAGAATATGGAGTTAAAAACTGATGAAGATTAATTCGTTTACTGATGAAATGATGAAAAAGAGGGCTCTGATAAGTAAAGGTGATAAAAACCGTCTCTGGTCAGTGATGCGTAAAGCAGGCAGAGGCGAAACAATTACTTTTAGTGTTATCGGTGGTTCTGTAACTCAGGGTTGCCATGCCGAAAAAAAGTCAGAATCATATGCGGAACTGGTGTATAGCTGGTGGAAAGAAAAGTTTCCCGGCACTCCGATTAATTATATTAATGCTGGTGTCGGAGCGACAGATTCATACATAGGTGTTCACAGAGCAGACAGAGATCTTCTGAATCATCATCCGGATATTGTAATCGTTGAATTTTCTGTAAATGATACAGATGAAGTGATAAATTCAAAATCTTTCGGAAGTCTTGTAAGAAAAATTCTTTTATCAGAAAAGAACCCGGCTGTAATAATTCTTGCTAATGTAAAAAAAGATGGCTCAAATCTTCAGGAAGCTCACTCAGCTGTGGGTATCGAATACAATCTTCCTGTTATTAGTCTGGCCAATGCTTTGTTTCCGGAGATTGAAAAAGGTAATATTATCTGGAATGATTTATACACAGATGAAGTTCATCCTTCTACTTTAGGTCATGCAGTTATTGGAGAACTGATAAACTCATATCTTGACGAAGTATATTCAGAAGCAAATAATTCTGATATATGCATAAACAAAATTCATGAAAAAAATGATATGTATGCGGATGCGCATATCCTTGATAACATGACTGTGATTCCGTCCGAATGCAGCGGATTTGTAAAGTCTGATATCTTTTATCAGTTTCCAAATGGATGGACTGCTGAGAAATCAGGATTTATTTCTTTTGAAGTAAAGTGCAAAAATATCGGTTTGTTATATTATAAAACCACAGATGGTAAATCAGGTACATGCTCAGTCTCTGTAGACGGAGAATACGTCTCTTCTGTTAACGGAGATTTTCCGGAAGGCTGGGGAAATTATGCTGATTATTCTCAGATTTATGTTTCGGAAAATCCAAAAAATCATATAATAAAAATATCTCTGGAAGGTGAAAAATCATTCACTGTTCTTGGATTATGTATAAGTTAATAAAAAAAATAACGTTATTCGGTTTTTACGAATAACGTTATTTTTTTTATTATTAATAATATTCATCCCGCCCATGTCCGTTGTAATGTTTCTTTATTGTTTCGCTTGAACCATAAACAAAACATATGGCAATGTTTAAGATAAGTACGATCAGGTAAAAAGGAACCGAAGTTGCCTTTGAGGCTTTTGAAAACATTACAACAATACCTGGAATAACATGAAGTATAGTTCCAAAAGTAAATATCTGTGAGGATGCTTTTTGTGTAGAAGTAGATTTAACAAGCATTAAAGCGGCGCCTAATATAAAAACAATACCAAGGATTATGTAACACATATTAAATGTATCGATTATTCCGGGCATATCCGGTTTGAGTTTTCCGAATGAGAAAAACAGTGTAAGAAGACCTGAAATCATACCCAAAACCATAAGTATGATAACCTGCATACCGCCCTTCTTAGCCATATCTGCCTCTTTTTCGCGCATAAATTCTCTGTACATTTCGCGGCTTTTTTCTTTATCAAAACTTTCAGGTACAGAATTCAGTGAACTCTTTATTGCCCTGTCTTTAGCCTGCTTTTTAGCGGCTTCAAGGTCAGGGTCAACGAATTTTGGAACATATCTGTCCTGAACAGCTGGTTCATCATCCAGTACAGGCTTTTGAACATCATCAAGGTTTCTGCTGGTTGTCTGTGAGAAAGATTGATTCTGTACCGACTGCTGAGTGTTCTGGGCGCCATACTGCTGGAACTGAGCCTGCTGGGAGTTCTGAGCGCCATACTGCTGGAACTGAGGCTGCTGGGAATTCTGGGCACCATACTGCTGGAACTGAGGCTGCTGGGAATTCTGGGCACCATACTGCTGGAACT
>JAEDJV010000104.1 GCA_016296165.1 Oscillospiraceae bacterium
TAAACAGTTCCTTTTTACCGGAAAAATACGCATTCAGTGTGCTCAGCAGCAGCGATTTTCCGAATCTTCTCGGTCTTGAAAGAAAACATATGTGTCCGCGTGCGAGATTGTATACCAGATCTGTTTTATCAACATACACATATTCGCCGTTTATTATTTCTTCAAATGTCTGTACACCTATAGGATAACGCATTTTCCTCTTCCTCCGTTCTGATAGTTTTATTATTTTCAAGTATACCATAGTTCAGCCTTTTATTCAATACTGAATTCATCTGTCTGTCAGCACTGTGATTTCTTGAATATTGTCGGGATAAATGATACAATAAAAAACGACGAGGTGATTTTATGCCTGATATAATGATAATAGATGACGATGCTCATATCAGTGAAATGCTTTCTGAAAGTCTGAAAAATGAGGGATATACAGTTTCGGCAGCGTATTCAGGAACTGCTTGCAAGAATAGCTGTTCAGCTGAGAAATAAAAATACTTCTCCCAGTGTTATAGCCATTCGAAAAAACGCCCGTTTATACCATGCGGTACAGACGGACGATTTCGCTGTATTTTTAAATATCTTTGTTTTTTACTCTCCGGTCTATCCGGAAAAATGTTCGGATATAATTACTTTCAGATTATGACTCATTACTTTCATAACATTACTGAAAATACGTAATCATTACCCTTTCTTCCTGATTGGGATCCAGATTTCAGTATAATATTTTTCGTCTAGCGTTCCCTTTTCGTATTTTGTCGGGTCGTCATAGTATTCAACACAGTACCCTGCTGCAAATTCATAATCCCTTAATGCCGGCAGCCACTCTGTATAAATCTTTGTATTTACATCCTGAAGCGCATCAGGCATAGGTCCTGCGCATGGAAATACTGCCCATTCAAATGCAGGTATTGTCTTTGTGATAAATCCTTCCGGTACTTCCTGCCCCTTATACGGATCGGCAATCAGGTACTCAAAGCTTTCCTGTTTCATACTTTCATCAATATTGATTCCAAAAGTTCCGCAAACTGTCTTTCCCTTTCCGGCATTAAAATGCTCCTGCCAGAACTGTGGAACAAGTTCCTTTGCTCCTTCGTATCCAAATGTCTTTGCATTTGCAATAACTGTAAATGCTTCCTTCTTCTCAATTTTGTAATCCATGAGATAGCCTCCCTCTAATGAAATTTTGATTTTCAGCGGTGCAAAGGATTTTAGCATAACACAGTCTTTTCGTACAGCAGAGGGTGTTATACCATGAAAACGCGTAAAAGCTTTCGTGAAACTGTCAGGTGAATCGTAGCCGTATTTTAAAGCGATGTCAATTATTTTTTCATCTGAGGCCGCAATTTCATTTCCCACAAGAGCAAGCCGGCGGTTACGTATGTATTCTGAAACGGTAAATCCGCATATCATCGCAAAGCCCTTCTGAAAATAAAACGGTGACACATTTACATATTCAGCAACAGATTCTGCAGAAATCTCCTCTGTAATATGCTCTTCAATATACTGTACCGAATCTCCTATTGCTTTCATCCATTCCATCTTTTATTCTCCTTTGTTTGCTGTGATTATATTATACACCATCAAAAAAGTCTGTTCCCGATAATACTTGCTAAAATTTGTCCGGAATACTTAAAACCTTTTCAATATCCAATTGTTTTTCCATTATTTGCTGTAAAAATAGTCTATCACTTTTCATATAAAAAGTCAAGAAATATGTTGGGAGACGATGAACTTGAACTCGCTGCAGCTGTATTTACGCAGATTGGTGATGTAATGGCTGTAATTGCTGTACAGAGAAGTATATGCAGTAAAAATAAAAAAACAGGAACAACCTGAGAAGGCTCTGTTCCTGTTTAATTTTTCTGCACTTATGCCTGTTTCAAATAATAATTTTTACCATCGAATCCGCCTATATGGAGTATCGGTTTCTCACCTTTCATACCTGTCCTTGATTCTTTGAGCACCAAAGTAACAATAGTACCGTTTTCAAAATTCATTGAGCAGAACTTCCCGCTAAATCTAAGCATTATACTGCCGTCCGGACACTTTTTCCATTCTGATACATTAGGTGTACCTGTCATGCTGTCAAGTACTGCTGTAACAGATGAATCGAGTTTTACTGTACATCCTATCTGATCCTGAGTTGTTTCTGTTACCCGGAAAGCTCCGAATATCTCTGCAGTTTCTACCGACAGATTAGTCTGAGACTGAACAGCAAATATGTCAGATACGCATTTTTTATCCCATAATTTCTTAATATCCGCAATAGCATCAGCTATCTGCCATTTCCAGTTAAGAATATTTTTTTCTGTATTAATGCTTCCGTACACTCTTACTGTAAAATCTTCAGCTGAGGCTTTTTCCATAAGAGTAAATACAGGGTTGACAAGTTCGGCGAAGTTCAGGTTACCTAATATATTTGACGATGCGTTTACTGCTCCAAGAAGCTTGCCTGTTAATGCATTACTGTTTCCAAGATACTTAATGTTTTTTCCGGAAGTATTAAAATCAAAATGTTCATTTGAATCATACGGGGATTTTGATGTTTTAACTTTGTGTTCTCTGAGAAATTCATCCATCTCTGATACACTCATGTCATTGTATAAAATAATCGACATAAAAAAACGCTCCTTTGATAATAAACTTATTATAGTGTAACATTTATTTTAGCTAATGTCAAGCTTTCCAGTTACTGTAAAACGTGCTGTCAGATCTCCGCTTCCGGATTATATTCAGATTAAAATTACATTAATTTTCTGAAAAATATATTGACTATTAATCCCTGCTGTGCTATACTTTTCATTAAAAGATACACTCTTTTTTAATACAAAAACCAAAGAAAAAGAAAGAGGGAATACAAAATGATTAAACTTTTAATCGAACTTATAATCGGTGCGATAGTTGGTTCTATTGCAGGAAAGATAATGGACGAAGGCAAAAAAGGTTTCTGGAAAAATTCAATTTTGGGTGTACTCGGCGGTATCATAGGCGGATTTGTCGGAAACTGTCTCCATGTTGGCGGCGGAGTTGCAGGATTTGTACTTGCAGTCGCAGGATCGTGCCTTGTTATCTGGATTGCCCGCCAGATGAAAAAATAAACTGTATGGATTATTTCCGTAATTAGGAGGTTATGAAGTTTTGGGTGAAATCATTCTCTTTGTTGTTTTGATTGCAGCTGCGCTGACATGTTTTATTGTAGGTGCTTTTCAGTTAAATGAAAAAGGCACTCCGCTTAACAACGCTTATCTTTATGCATCAGAAAAAGAACGGGAAAGCATGAACAAATCCCCTTACTACAGACAGTCAGGTATTATATTTATTCTGCTTGGAGTTATTTCACTTATCAATTCTGCAGAAGTGTTATTAAAAACCGGAAAACTGATTATTGCTGTTTTAGCAGTAGCGGCATTAGCCATCATTTATGCTGCTGTTTCATCATCAAAAATTAAAAAGAATAATTAAAAAATAACGGCTGACGTTGTCCTTAACTGGAAGCGTCAGCCGTTTTCCGTTTATAAATTATACATACCCAACAATGGATGAAACAAGGATTATCACCATACATACCGGAACTACAAATCTTATAAGGACATTATAAAGTGCTTTTGATTTGAATTTTCCTGATGATTCAACTTCATCCGAAACATATGCCGGTTTAACGATAAATCCGATCAGTATTGATGTAATGAGTGCAACTACAGGCATCATAATATTGTTGCTGATAAAGTCAAAGAAATCAAGAATCGACTTTCCGAGGATTGTAAAATTAGAAAGCACACCAAAACCAAGTGATGACGGGATTGCAATAAGGAATGAGAATATCATTACAAACAGGCAGGCAGGTGTTCTTTTGATTTTGAATTTTTCCATGATAATAGAAACAATGGTTTCCATAAGTGAGATAGCTGATGTAAGTGCTGCAAAAAGAACGAGCAGGAAAAATACAAGTCCGAAGATCTGACCACCCTTCATTGAATCAAAAACGTTTGGAAGAGTAATAAACATAAGTGTTGGTCCAGCCTGAAGTTTTTCAGGATCTCCGCCGGAGAAAGCAAAAACAGCCGGAATAATCATCATGCCCGAAAGGAAGGCGATAGCAGTATCGAAAATCTCGATATTTCTTACAGATTTTTCAAGGTCATCTTCTTTTCTCATGTACGAACCGTAAGTGATCATAATGCCCATTGCAAGTGACATTGAATAGAAAAGCTGACCCATAGCTGCTACAACCGTTTTCAGAGAAAAAGCTGAAAAGTTAGGTTTAAGATAGTAAACAAGTCCATCAATAGCCCCGTCAAGTACAAGACTGTATGCTGCAGTACCTATTGACATGCATATAAGGACCGGCATCATAAACTTACTTATCTTTTCAATTCCCTTCTGAACTCCAAGAAGAACTACAAGTGAAGTTACAAACAGGAAAATCGCAAGACAAATAAGCGGACCGGCTGTACTGCCTATAAAGTTCTCAAAGTAACCCTCAGTAGTTGCTGCATGTCCCTGATTGGTCAGATACACCCCAAGAAATTTTACGACCCATCCGCCTATTACACAGTAATAAGGGAAAATAATAGCAGGTACAGCAGCAGCAAGCATTCCTAAAAATGAAAATCTGCTGTTTATTTTTGAATACGCTTCAATCGGACTCTTCCCTGTTTTTCGTCCGATAGATATCTCTGTTATCATAAGTGCAAATCCGAATGTAACAGCAAGAATCAGATAGACTAAAAGGAATATCCCTCCCCCGTGTTTTGCAGCAAGATACGGAAATCTCCAGATATTACCGAGTCCTACTGCGGATCCCGCAGCCGCCATAACAAATCCTAAACGGCTGGAAAAACCACTTTTTTTTTCCATTGGTATTACCTCTCTCAAAAAAAATATAATAATACTGAAATTATACCATAACAGGCAGGAATAATGCAATAGATTTTTTTAGTTGTGCAGCCCCCTAAAAATAAAAAATTATTTTTTACCGTTTTTTGTATTGACAAATACCATGTTAAACAGTTATACTAAAATTAAGTATTTATTTATAGGGGAGGATTGGGACTATGAACAAAAACAATACAAACTGGTACAAAGTAATAATAATTATACAGCTGCTTGCTGTATTAATTCAGTTTCTGGCAGAATCCATCAACAGTATATTAATGCTGGCTTTTGGGACAAGCAGTTATTGCATAGAAAGTACGTCTCAAAAAACTGACAAATATGCATTTCTGTCTCTTTTGATAAGCATCCTGATAATTTTTGCAGGTGCTCTGCTGCTGCGTATCACTAAAAAACATGAAGCACTCCGAAAATACATTCTGATTATTACGCTGTTGCTTATGTGTGTGAACATAACTGTAACACATGCTGAGTACACCATTCTTCTGTCTGTATTTGCCTTTCCGATAGTATCGACACTTATTTTTGAGGACAAGGTACTTACAAGAATCACAACAATGCTGAGTATGCTTGGGGTTACTCCTGTTATTGTCACCAGGTTAAGCAATTCGGAAAATACGCATAACTTTATAAGTGAAGCTATACTCACATATCTGTTCGTAATGATTTTCGGTCTGATGTGCAATATTGCAGTCTATATACTTGTGCAAAGGAACACATCTCTTACGGAAATGACAAAAATGGCCGAAAATGCAAATCGTGCCAAGAGTGACTTTCTTGCAAATATGAGCCATGAAATCCGTACCCCGATGAATGCGATTGTCGGAATGTGTGAGTTAATTCTCAGAGAACCGGATATAAGCGAAAGCGTTCGTGAAAATTGTTTTGGTATTCAAAGTTCCGGACGAAACCTTCTGTATATAGTCAACGACGTACTTGACTTTTCAAAAATAGAATCCGGTAAAATGGAAATTATCGAATCTGACTTCAATCTTGCCTCAATGCTAAACGATGTAATTAACATGACCGTAACAAGAAAAGCAGAAAAAAAGATAGAAATAATCGTACTTGTCGATCCTGATATACCGGTAAGTCTGTGCGGCGACGAACTGCGTATAAGACAGGTTCTTGTAAACCTCATGACAAACGCTGTAAAATACACAAATGAAGGTGTGATTACATTAAGAATCACTAAAACCAATCATCAGTATGGTATAAATCTGAAATTTTCTGTAGAAGACACCGGTATAGGCATTACAAAAGAAAACCTTGAAAAACTTTTCACCAGTTTCCAGCAGGTTGATACTACAAAGAACAGATCTGTTGAAGGCACAGGACTTGGACTTGCAATATGCAAAAAACTGGTCACAAAAATGGGCGGATTTATAAACGTAAGAAGTACATACGGAGAAGGCTCTGTTTTTAGTGCAGTTATTCCTCTCAAGGTTTCTGATGACAGACCGTTTATCAAAATAAAAGACGCTGAAAAAATCAACGCAGCTGCCTACATAAACATGAACAAGTTTGAAAATGAATTTATCAAATCAGGTTACCATGAACTGATAAAGAGTATGTCAGATGATCTGAAAGTTAAAGTTAAACTCATAGAAAACGCTGATGAATTAAAAGCAGAACTGGAATCAGATAAAGATATCACTCACGTATTTACTGGAAAGGAAGAATATCTTGCTGACAAAGAATACTATATGTCCCTTAGTACAAAAAAACAGGTTGTTATTATACAGGATATTGTAAACTCAATTCAGCCCGGCGTAAATATAAAATGCATATACAAGCCTTTCTACACACTGTCTGTCGCTTCTGTCCTCAATAATGAAAAGACGATAGTAAACATAAATGAACGAAGAAATTCACAGATTACTTTTTCAGCCCCTAAAGCCCGCATACTCATTGTTGACGATAATGCGGTAAATCTGAAAGTTGCAGTGGGACTTATGAGGCCATATCATATGCAGTACATAACAGCTGAAAATGCCAGAGATGCACTTACATTTCTGCGTTCAAAGGATATAGACCTGGTACTTATGGATCACATGATGCCGGAAATGGACGGAGTTGAAGCAACAAAAATTATACGTTCAAAAGAAGATGAATACTACAAAAACCTCCCGGTTATCGCCCTCACAGCGAACGCTGTAAACGGTGCAAGAAATATGTTTATCGAATCCGGATTCAATGACTTTATTGCAAAGCCTATCGAACTGAACACTCTTGACAAGGTTCTGAAAAAATGGCTCCCTGATCATCTTTTATGCCCTCCTATACGTACTGTCATGGCAGGCGGAAGACGAAGAAGTGACCGTGAAGGAGAGAGAGAAGATAACAACTCCCTCATATCAGTCCCGGCAGGACTTCACTACACTGGCGGCGACAGAGAGGCTTATTTTGAAATTCTTGAAATCTTCATAAGAAAACTACCGGAAAAAATCAGACTTATAAAAAAACTTGCAGATGAACACGAATGGAAGAATTACACTATTGAAGTACATGCAATGAAAAGTTCTTCTCTCTCCATAGGATGCACAAAATTATCTGAAACTTCAAAAGAACTTGAGATGTCCGGAAAATCCGGCGATTACGATCGTATTACAGCATGCAATGATATGCTGATCAGTCTGTGTTCAGAAGTATATAACGAAGGTTTAAAACTACTTCAGGCACATGGTACAGATATTTCAGACGCTGAAAAAATTACTTTGGAATCAGAAGAACTTCTGCCTGAAATCTCCTCTGAAAGACTGAATGAAATATTTACACAGATTTCTGACGCATGCGAAAATTTTGACTCTGATGTTGTCTCTGAACTTTACAAAGAGGCTGCGGAATTTTCATTTAATCAGAAAAATCTTAAAAACGGACTTGAAAAGGTAAAACAACTTGCTGAAGATTTTGAATACGACGAAGCAGTGAAAATTCTCAATGAACTCAAAAAGGAACTGTTATAAGGGGGCATGCATGATGAAAAACAGAATTTCCGTAACAGCAGACTGCACAAGTGATCTCTCCGATGAACTTTTGAAAAAATACAGTATAGAAACAATTTATTTCAATATCGTTACCGGAACCGGATGTTTTCATGACCTTGATGAAATAACGGCTCTAAATGTTCTTGAACTGATTGAAAACGGTGAAACTGCCAGATCACTTGCACCTGACATAGATGAATGTATAAAGTTTTTCACAGAGAAACTTGAAACATGTGAAGAACTAATTCATATAACCATAAGTTCACAGATAAGCCGTTCCTATATGAACTGCTGTGAAGCATTAAAAATTATGGGCGACAAAGCCAAAAGAATAAAGATACTGGATTCGCAAAATCTCTCTACAGGAACGGGACATTTGGCAATCAGAGCATCCAAACTCGCCGCTAAGGGAGAAAGTTCTGATGCAATAATAAAAGACCTCTCCGAATATCGAAAAAGAGTCTCCACTTCATTTCTGGTACGAAATGCTGACTATCTGTACGAAAATGGAAAGGTCGGTAAAAAAACAAAAAAGATATGCGACATTCTTGATCTGCATCCTATTCTTCAGATAAAAAACGGAAAAATCTGTCTGAAATTTTTCCGCGGAGGAGAATATGAAAAGGCACAGATTAATTACGTCCGTTCGGAGATAAAGAAACCGGACATTATAGATAAAGACCGTATTTTCATAACTCATTCAGGCTGTTCGGTAAAAACACTTGAAGCTGCCAGAAATGTTATAGAAGAAAAAGGCAACTGGTATCAGCTGATGCTGCGGTTTTTCGAGCTGGATCCCGGCGTGCGC
>JAEDJV010000105.1 GCA_016296165.1 Oscillospiraceae bacterium
AACAGATAAAATATATTATTTCGAAAAGATCTAATTATAACAATAAAAATTCTCAAAAAAATTGATTATTTCGACTGTATGTGGTATAATTAACGGGTGGATGTTTTCAGCAGATTATCGCTGAAACACAAATATTCTGAACAACATTTACTGCAGGAGGAATTTTTACTATGTACATTACATGTTTGGATCTCGAGGGTGTTCTTGTTCCTGAAATATGGATCGCTTTTGCAGAAGCAACCGGCATTCCTGAACTAAAAAGAACCACGCGTGAAGAACCAGATTATGACAAACTAATGAAATACAGAATCGGTATTCTTAAGGAACATGGTCTGGGATTAAATGAAATACAGGAGACTATTGCAAAGATAGATCCAATGCCTGGCGCAAAGGAATTTCTTGATGAGCTCCGTTCTATCTGTCAGGTGATCATCATAAGTGATACTTTTTCACAGTTCGCAGGTCCTCTCATGAAGAAGCTTGGTTATCCTACAATTTTCTGCAACTCACTTGAAGTAGCAGAAAACGGTGAAATTACAGGATTTAAAATGAGAGTTGAAAACTCAAAGTACACAACTGTAAAGGCTCTTCAGTCTATTGGATATGACACAATTGCCAGCGGCGACAGTCATAACGACCTCGGAATGATAAGAGCGAGCAAGGCAGGATTCCTCTTTAAGAGTCCGGACAGCATCAAGGCTGAAAATCCTGACCTTCCTGCTTATGAAACATATGAAGAACTCATGAACGCAATTAAAAACGCAATAAACTAACATCAAAACGAAACCACCTGCTGTTAAGCGGGTGGTTTCGTTTTGATAAAATTATTAAGAAGGTCTTCTTCAGTTATAACCTCTGCTCTGAATTTTCTTTCAGGATTAACGGAACAAGCTGTTACTGTGTATCCGCCTTCAATCTCAAAGGTGGTAAAATATCCATTTGATGTTCCATCAAGAACATCAAATGTATCCAGGCCCTGAGAAAGACCTTTTCCGGTCATTTTTATATACGCTTCCTTTGAAGTCCAGATTTTTGAAAAAGAAACCGCAGAATCTGTACCGTAAATTTTTTTATATTCATTTTCCGTAAAAAATCTCCTGGCAATTTTCTCATTCCCGCGATTCTGTCTCTCTATATCAATTCCAACCGGTTCATTTCCGCTTACAAACGCAACACATTCCCCCGAATGTGAAACAGAAAAATAAAAATCATCCCTGCCTCTGAGAAACGGTTTCCCATACTCACCATAATCAAAAAAAATCTCTTCATTTTTCAATCCTGTTCTACTTATTATCTGAGAACGTATAAGCAATCCGGCAAGCAGAGTGCGTATCCTGTCTTTTTCTGATTTTATCCGTTCTATTTTCATAGCACGTTCTTCAGAAACAAACTTAACATATTTCCTCCGGTAATCCTCAAAACATTTTGAAAAATCTGTTTTTACTATTGTTATCAAAATCATCACATCCCGCATAGTATTACAATATCCTATTCTATCACCGAAAATCCCAAATGTCAAATTTATCGAATTTTTCTCTTGTTAAAAGTCGCTTTATATGATAGAATATTATAGTAGTATCATATTAGGAGAAGTTCGATGAAACTAAAATCTTTTATTTCCAGATCTGAAAAATATGCTGTAAACTTTATCTGTGCCCTTATGATTTTAATAATGGGCTTTCTTACTGTTGAAAGTTTCATGCATTCTATGAAGCTTTCATGTACTGTAAAAATGTTTGAAGGCATAACATATCATCATGATAACTTTTTCTTCAATGCCATATACATTGTCGCAATTATTCTGATTACTTCGCTGCTAATCCCTAAGCTGGAAAAAATTCCGATGAAAATACAAACTCTTTTTATGGCAGCTGTCACTATTATTTTCGGATGTATATGGGTATCTTCTGCTGAGGTTTCTCCGGTTGCGGATCAGTATTCAGTAATTAATGCTGCATCTTTAGCCGCTGAAAATAATTTTTCATTTGTTTCTGACAGATACTTCAGCAATTATCCCTATCAGCTGGGAATGGTATTCTATTTTGAAGTACTGATTCGAATTTTCGGAAAAAATCAGGACAATTACATCTATCTCCAGATAATAAATGTTATTCATCTTGCCTTAGCGTACACCGGTCTTTCTCTCATTATCGGAAAGATTTTTGAAAGCAGACGCATACGCACTATGTCAATGCTCACTATGATATTCTCGGCTCCGGCGATTATATACACGACTTTTCTATACGGGGTAATTCCCGGAATAACATATGTTATTTACGCATTTATTTTCGAAATATTATATTTCCGGGAAGAAAGGAAAACAAAATTAATCTGGGGAATGCTGTCAGTTATTTTTATGACTCTCGCAGTAATGGTAAAGACAAACAATTACATTGCACTCGTGGCGCTTATCTCCATGGCTCTTGTAAAATTCATCAAACGTCTCAGAATTTCCGATATCGTCTACATGCTCGTCATGCTTGTAGTGTCAGTAAACATACTTTCCCTGACCGCAAAATCATACGAAAAAAGAAGCGGTCTGGAACTTGGTAAAGGAGTTCCGATGACCTGCTATAT
Source organism: Oscillospiraceae bacterium (assembly GCA_016296165.1). Lineage (GTDB taxonomy): Bacteria > Bacillota > Clostridia > Oscillospirales > Ruminococcaceae > HUN007. Next base: position 2,578 of record JAEDJV010000105.1, read on the forward strand.
GGCAATGGGCCTTGATGAACCTGGCGGCATACATGGTTGTGACGCTGCCGGCTGGTATAACTCTGTTCACACGTCCTATCTGCATGAACAGTGTGAATTTAACGCTGACAAGACATATGAAGAAGCAAAAAAAGTTGTCAGAGAAAGAATTCGAAAATTCGCTTCAGATTATAATTATACCAGTGATTTCTTCTACGAAAAAAATACTTCTCAGTGGAATGAACCTACTTATGCGAGTCTGTGGATTAATGTTGTAATGTATGACTACGGAAAGAAAGACTACGGAAAGATTGCAAATTACGTTCTTGGGAAAGGTTACTCAGAAGTTATAGATTATATGAATATTTTTCAGCTGTTTGTCTACATATCATCGTTTGCGGGAATTATTGTATGCATAAAGAAAAAGGACATCTTCTGTACAGGTCTTATTCTTATAGTTCTTGGCGGATTTTTGTACCATATGATTTTTGAAGGTAAATCACAGTACATAATGCCTTACTTCATCCTGCTTACAGGCTTTTCGGGAGTTGGAATCTGCCGTCTGATTGATTTTACAGACAGTATCATTGCAAAGGGGAAAAATAAACCTGCCGAAAAAGAAATAATAATGCAAAAAGAGTGAACAAGATGGATAAATTCATGAGAAGAGCCGCTGAACTTGCTGAATATGCGGGTTCAATAGGTGAGATACCTGTAGGGGCTGTTGTTGTAAAAAGGGATACCGGCACTATTGTCGGAGAAGGATACAACAGAAGGGAAACAGACAAAAATGCTCTTGCCCACGCAGAAATAATAGCAATAGAAAACGCATGCCGTACACTTGGAGGATGGCGGCTGATAGGCTGTGACCTTTATGTCACTCTTGAGCCATGTCCGATGTGCTGTGGTGCAATAATCAACTCACGCATTGAACGGGTAATATACGGTGCATCTGACTTAAAAGCAGGCTCTGTTAATTCAGTAATGAAAATGTTCAGTTTTCCTTACAATCATACTCCGGAAATCATATCAGGAGTAATGGAAGAAGAAACAGCTGAACTTCTAAGCAATTTTTTTAAACGAATAAGAAAAATTCAAAAATATATAGGAGTAAATATGGTTAATCTTGAAAATGAATGGGACTCACTACTTAAAGATGAGTTTCAGAAAGAATACTATCAGGATCTTCGTAAAATACTTATAAAAGAATACAAAACCCAAACAATATATCCTGATATGTACGACATATTCAATGCACTGAAATACACATCATACTCTGATGTAAAGGCCGTAATTATTGGCCAGGATCCGTATCATGGTCCAGGTCAGGCACATGGTTTATGTTTCTCTGTAAAGAAAGGCATTGAACCGCCTCCGTCACTGAAAAATATTTTCAAAGAGATAAAAGAAGATCTTGGGATTGACAATACCGGAAAACATGGCGAACTGACCAACTGGGCAAGATCAGGAGTACTTATGCTCAATACTGTTCTTACTGTTCGTCAGGCACAGCCTAACAGCCACAAAAATATTGGGTGGGAAAAGTTCACAGACAAAGTAATCGAACTTCTGAACGAAAGAGAAAAACCTGTGGTATTTATCTTATGGGGTGCTAACGCAAAAACAAAATCAACCCTTGTAACTAACAGTCATCACCTTGTACTGACATCTGCACATCCAAGTCCCCTCTCAGCATACAACGGATTTTTCGGATGCAAACATTTTTCAAAAGCAAACAGATTTCTTGAAGAAAACGGCATAGAACCAATTGACTGGTCAATAAACTGACATAAGGAACATAACTAAATGAAACAAATCACTCTAACCGCTGCGGTATTTTTATTTTCACTAAGCTTATATGCCTGCAGTACTGACAGCAGCACTTCAGATAACATACAGGAAACGCCTGTCTCTGTTACAGAATATAAAACAGTTACTTCGTCTGTATCATCATCTGTTTTAATATCATCCGTTTCAGAGTCGTCAACAGCATCCGTTTCTACTTCAGCAAGCGAAAGCTCAGTTACATCCGAAACTGAAGAAACAACTACCGAAACCCTGCCTTATGATTACAATGAGGTAGAACTGAGCATACTATCGAACATGGACAATCCGGATTATACTGCTGAAGTGAATATACCGTATGTTGCATGGACAGAAATTAATCTTCAGAAAACCATGTACACAATTTCCGGATGTTCCGGGTATGAATTTGCACTTCCTGAAGCATCGAAAAAAGTAATTTACGATGCTGGATGTGCTCTTAATGTAATAGCCAGAACAAGTACAGGATATTACCGCATAGACGGGGATATATATATACCATGTGATTTTCTGGATAACAGTGTACCTGATGGTGTTGATACGTCAACGGCAACAAGCTGTGCTGTTACAACTATAGCAGTAACAACTGCCGTATCGACACAAACAACCTGAAACTAAAAAACCGGGTAGCATTAAATACTACCCGGTTTTTTAGCATATTCTGTCTTTTATTACATTTCTGACCCTTCCAATAATAACACGGTCATTTTCATATGTAAGTACCGAAGCTGCGTATCCTATGTCAACCCACCGGGCCTCTGATACTTCTTCAATCTGCGGAACTATATCAAAACACCTTGCTTTGCAAAGATAATAAACCACTTCTTTTTGAGTATCCTTCTTTGGAGAAAAATTAACAGTTTCCCGAAAAGATGTGTCTATCATGACGTCTATTCCGGTTTCCTCCTTAATCTCCCTGCGTGCTGTCTGTTCCTCTGTTTCCTCCCCTTCCACATGTCCCTTGGGGAAAGACCAGTGTCCGCTATTAATATGTTTGACCAGCAGTACTTCTATGTTCCCGTGGTGTTTCCGGTAAACCACTCCGCCACATGATTTTTCAAACAGCATAAATCAAGATTTCCTTTCCGATACTTCATCTGTTTAGTAATTATATCATAGTTTCTGATTCTTGTCTATATTTTTTTATGAAAAAATACCTGATGAATTATCCGATACATACTGTTACTTAATCCGTATCATGTATGACAATTATCGGAAAACACCAAATAAATTTGTTGTTTGCTAAAAAGTTGTATCTTTTTTACTGGACACCCGGCTTTTAAAATGATATAATTATTCTGTAACATTATTATCAGCCTATATGCACATGGTAACTACATATAACGGATGTGCAGGTAAATATAAAATAAAGCATTCATGGAGATACAAATGGATAATTCAAATTTTACATCAGATACTCTGTTCAAAATATATGACGACACTCCTACTGAAACAGACCCGTTCTGCAACTATACTGAATATGATAATTTTAATGAGAGTTACTCGGAAGTCATACCAACTTTCTTTTTCAGAGATAAAAAATGTTCTATTAAACCATCTTCATATGAAAAGAAAAAATTAAGATATTTTTATAATATAACAGGCTTACTGCTGTCAGCCAAATTTATAATCGAAATAAGTATCTTTTTACTTTTTTCCATAATTACGTTTCTGATATCATTTTCATTTACGTCCTCCCTAAGTCTGTACTACTCATCATTTTCTGATTATACTATACAGTACAGTTTCAAAACAATTTCATTAATCATCTCTACTCTCTCAGTTTTCTTTGCAGGCTGCAGATATTCATCGTTAAAGCCGGCCGATCTCATAAAAAGTAAAGTTAAGCTTAAAACCGAGGACGTAATTATTTTCTTCATGGCTGCACTTTTCGTTATATCAATACAAAATATATGTAATATGTCTTTTTCATATCTGACAGGAGACTATAATTCATACGGACTGCATCTTAAAAAGGACATACTTCATATTGTTTCTGCTGCAATATATACATGCATAGTTATTCCTGTATCTGACGGATTGATATTCAGAGGGATTATGCTTAAAAATCTCTCCAGAGTTTCTCAGCATTTCGGGATAATAATGACTTCTATCCTATGTGCGTTATCTACTGTCAGATTTCAAAATATTATTCCGGCTTTTCTGTTGTCTTTACTCATGGCAAAACTTACTGTAAAATGCAACTCGGTTACACCTTCTATAATTATAAACATAATAACTAACATCAGCAGTATGATTATTTCTGTCTACGGTATATATGCGTGGAATTCAGATACAACTATAACAAAACTCTGGACTGCAATCACATTTATTACCGGAGGATTTTTTGCAGCTGTATCCATATTAAAATATCCACTTCCAAAATCCAATAAACTGCAGAAAAAAAGAACTTTGCCGCTTTTTCTGACATCAGTTTTTATACTTCTTATTTTTATACTGTATATCACAGCTGCATCGGCAAATTTGCTAAAATCACTTTACTTATGATTAAAGGGAAATAAAACAACAAGGATGAGATTTTATTTTGAAATTATATCGTAGTTCTTCAGGTAATGGAGCAAACAAAAGTGATAAAATTTTTATGATTGGATTTATCATAATATTTGCACTTTGCTTTCTTCCGTTTGCGTTAAAAAAGGTCAGGCCTGAAACTAAAAATGTAATGCGCGTGACTGACGAATCGTATGACATATCAGGCCCGTCCAAACCGGATGATATAATCACAGTAGCAGAAAAACCGGGAATCGAGTTTAATTATGCCGGTAACCTCCCGGACTTAAACGATGAAATGCTTCAGTCAGAAGCTGCACTGGTATATGATACTGATTCCAACACCATACTTTACAGTAAAAACGCTGACAAAGCACTTTTCCCGGCAAGTACCACCAAGATATTGACCGCATGCGTAGCATTAAGGCACCTTTCTCCTGATTATCAGATTACTGTAGGCTCAGAGCTCGAACTGATCCAGCCTGATTCCAGTCTTGCATATCTTAAAACCGGAAATGTACTTACACTCGAAGATGCATTATATGCACTTCTTCTCCCTTCAGGAAATGACGCTGCATATGTAATTGCTGTCAATACTGCCCGTTGTGTATCAAAGGACAGTACCATGAGCGACAAAGATGCCGTAAAATATTTTTGTAACCTTATGAATGATGAAGCAGCACTTGCGGGTGCAGACAGAACGCATTTTTGTGTCCCTGACGGATACCATGATCCGTTTCACTATACAACCGCTGAAGATTTACTCCGTATCACTATTATAGCCAGAGAATTTCCACTTATTTCCGAGATAGTAAAAGCTCCTTTCCATGAAACTAAAATAATCAGTGGAGAATCTTACTACTGGACAAACGGAAATCTTCTTGTTACGGGCGATACCGGATATTATCTTCCGTTTGCTACAGGTCTGAAAACAGGTTTTACTGATGAAGCTGGTTACTGCATGGTTGCTACAGCCTCTCAAAATGAAAAAAATCTTATCGCAGTCACTATGAACTCACCAACACTTGCCGGAAGATATACTGATGCTGCTAAACTTTTTTATGCCGTTTTAGACCCGGCTAAACTCACCGAACCGGCTGAAACAAATACTTTATCAGAAGACACAATACCTGATGAAAAAGAACCCACTGAAAATTAAATCAGTGGGTTCTTTTTTTATAAATTATACATTCATAACTTTGTTTGCAAATGTATATTGTTAAATCTTTCTTTTTCTGACAAAACCTATTACTGAAAGAGCACCTGCCATTACAAACATAGCAGCAGCCGCATTTGCGCTGTCTCCTGTGCTAGGAGTAGAAGATGTCTTTTTAACTGTAGTCGTCGTAGTTGACTGCGTTGTTGATTCAGTTGTGGACTCTGTTGTCTCTTCAGTAGTTGTTAATTCAGTTGTCTCCTCAGTAGTCGTTACCGTTATTGTTTCCTCAGTTTCAGTTATTTCAGAAACCTGTGAAGTCTCGGAAACTGTAAATTCCGGACCCTCTGGTTTTTCAGTTTTGTCAGTAATTGTAACAGGAACTTTCTGAGTAGTCATTGATACGCTTATTTCCGGTGCCACTAATGTAGTGGTTACCTTTGTCGTTGTCGGTGTTGGTGTTGTAGTCGTTCTTACTGTTGTCGTTGTCGGTGTTGGTGTTGTAGTCGTTCTTACTGTTGTCGTTGTTGGTGTTGGTGTTGT
>JAEDJV010000106.1 GCA_016296165.1 Oscillospiraceae bacterium
CTTGCGGATCAGCAGAAAGAATACGATAAGAAACTTGCGGATCAGCAGGAAGAATTCGCAGAAGAAAAACGTAAAACAGTTTTGAACATGATTGAAAGGAATCTCGAAGATGAATTGATAATAAGCTGTACAGGTGTGACACCTGAACTGCTTGCGGAAATTAAGGCGGGGAATAAGGGGTAGTTTATAATTCATATAAATCGGAAACGATGGTGGGTGCATTGGTTCCGATTTTTTATTATATGTTAAGGTTAGAGGCGTGGGTTTTCCTCTCAAATACACAACAATACTTGATCAAGACATGCGGATATGATACTGACCTTATAGCCCTGCAAACAACTGATTAAATTGTTTGAACTTCATTAATTATAGTAATACAGGAAAAAGCAGGTCTCAGTAACTGAAACCTGCTTTTTTAAATATGAATTATGCTACCTTAAGTTCAGTATCCCATCCGCCTGCTAAATAGCGACGAATCAGAATTGCATCTGCAACATTTAACTTTCCGTCTCCGTTTACATCTGCAGCTCTTTCGTTAATTTCAACACTATCCCAGCCGCCTGCGAGGTAACGACTGATCATTACTGAATCCTTAACGTTTACTGTTCCGTTTCCGTCAACGTCTCCTGCTATAACCGTTTCTTCGTTATACTGGAACAATGATACAACTGTAAATTCTGCAGTTATCTCCTGACCTTCAACACTTATTACCACATCTGATATACCCGTATCGATAAAGTCAAGATTTATTACTGCTTTACCGTTTTTATCAAATACTACTTCGCCGGAGGCTGATGAAACACCTTTTTTATCTGTAACAATAAGTTTCTTTCCAGATGCAATTCCTGCAGGATAAGCTGTTACAGTTACTTTAGTGGTTGAGCTCTTTGAACCAGTTACAATTTCACGGTCTGTAGTCATTGATATGATTTTATCAGGGATTTCTATGCTCATTTTCTTAGCTTCTGCTGACGTTCCGCTGTAGCTTGTACAACCGTCAGTTGAAATAACGTTAAGTGCTGAGTAGTCATTTTCGCCTGAAACTGTTAAATTAAATTTACATGCGTAGATGTCCTTACTGTTGTTCTTAACAGGTTTGATTACTGTATCAAGAATATTTCCCTCATCATCTGATAAAATGAGTGTATCAGATGTTACTGTTGAAATATCCATATATTTGCTGAATGTTACTGTTATTACACCGTCAGCTGCTACAGCATTTGTCATTACCGGAGTTTCATAGCTTACAGCACTGAAGTTGATACCTGTACGTTCCGGAGGAACATCCATCCATTCGCTGTATGATGTTTCATATCCATCCATCTCAAACTTAACTCTCCAGATGCCTTCCGGAACATCCCATGCATATGCACCGTTCTGATCTGTTTTCAGCGGATTTATCTGATAGTAATCTTCTGCATTCCACAGAATTTCGTCACCGGTATCATTATCCTTGTAGTATATCGTCATCGTCGCCCCTTCAAGTCTGTTGGATTCGACTGCTTCATAGACGATACCACTTGGGTCTATACCAATTTTCATTGAACCGCCGTCCTTGTACTGCGCATTGTCATTCAATCTGTCATCTATCGCTTCGCCCCATTTATCAAGGAAATAATCAGCAACTCCAAGAGCTATATGCCCGCCTACAAAGCCTATAGCGGCACCAATAGGACCACCTACTCCGGCACCAAATGATGTACATGCTCCTACAAAAGCATCACCGCCCCATGTAGTAAGCATCTGACCACCAAATACTGCTGTCGAAGCACACAATGACCCTACATCACCTTTCGCAATGCTTTTACCGACTCTTTCTCCAAACTGATAAGATTTGCCCGCTGTATCTATAACATCAAAAGCATCACCCAGATTTGAATAAAATTGAGCTGCCTGCCCAATCTTACCTGAGCCTTTTAATGTCTTACACATATCAGTATTAGCGAACTCCGTAAGCTGAGGTACTCGTTTAACCAAATCATCAAATGAATCACTTGCTATATCAGCAGCTGTATCAAGAGCGCTGGACACAAGAATACTTCCAATTTCAACTGGTATTGATTTTGAACTACCCTTACGTATTAATTCTGCAGGAACCTTTACAATAGCCTCACCTGAAGCAAAGAAATCAACAGCTTCTGTAATCGCAATTATAGGACTTTTTTTGTTATTGCTTGCTGCTGTGTCCTGAATCTGTTTTTTGGCATCATCGCCCAAAATAGGTTTTGCATAATATATATATTCTTTTCCATCAGGTTCCCTTATGACATCCGGACTCTTAACAAAACCATATTTTTCAGGAGCTTTTATAATCTCTTGTCCTGAAACCTTTACATCATCAATGTAAATATAATTTGATGAGTTGGTAAATACTGTATATTCTTTCTCATACCCATTTCCATCAGCTAAAGTACCGGTAGCTGCAAAACTGTTTTCCTCATTAGCAATTATTTCGTATTTACTGTTTTTCTTTACATTTTCAGGGATATTATCTGACATCTCTTTGTAGTCAGACTGTATTTCATCAGGCTTGCTTAAATCAATAATATTCGGTTCCATCTCATAAATGCTTATATTGAGAGTTCCCGGAACATAGTTTCTGTTATCAGGATCAAAGAAACCAGATGCTATCCATGCCTGTCTTTCGATGCTGTAATAAGCTTCAACGAATTTTTTGTCTCTGCCCTTTGTACTTGTAACATAAAGCGCTCTGATCTTATCAGGATAACTTGTCTTTACTTCGAATTCAAAAGGATAAGATGGATTTATACTGAAATACGGTGTTGCACCTTCTGTGAATATGTTTGTTATATCTACGGAATTATTACCGTTATAACGCATATATACAGATTCGACCATTGGTTTTTCAGGCGAATATGTAACTGTTATAGGAGCACTGCTGTATCCGTCAGATGTTGAACCATATATTCTGTATGTATCAGCATCTTCCTTCTCAGGAAGTATTACTTTAGCCTTGAATTTTCCTGTGTATGAGTTTGACATTACAGTGCCTGCAAACTCATTATCAACATAAATTGAAACTTCCTGTCCCTTGTCAGTCATACCGCTGACTTCTATTGTTCTTGTATTGGTTGCAAAAGGTGTGCTCATTATAATTTTAGGAGCTGATACCTTAAGGTTAGCTATAGGCTGATTCCAGTATTCATCATTGTAAAGGAATTCTACTGATGCACCAACATCATATTCACCGTATTCAAGAATACGTGCTGAAAATTTTATCGTACCGCTTGAATTATTTACTCCTACATAAAGCGGAGAGTCATATTCCACAGTACTGTTCTCATCTGTGCATGACACACTTTCATCTATGAGAAGCATTCCATTCGGAACATTAATTTTTATTTTAAAGTCTGACGCATTTTTTGCCATTTCCTTATTAAATGCATATTTCAGAGTAAAGTTTACAATTCCGTCAACATTAATGCTGTCTGCGTTAGAAGAAAAGTTTACGCTGTCCTTTTCAATAATCATAAATCTGCTGTCATTAAGTGAGTAACAGTCAACAAAAGAATTGCTTTTGAAAAGTATTGACTCGTTTTTACTATTTATACTTGAAAGTTTTTCGCAGTGTGCAAATGCATATTCTCCTATACTCTCAAGCTTATCGGAAGCAGTTACCGAAACCAGATTTTTATTTTGGCAAAAAGCAAAATCTGGAATTACTGTGATTGAATCCGGAAGTGTTACTGTGTGGAGATTTATACAGTCCTCAAAAGCACCCTCACCTATAACTGAAACATTTTCCGGAATATCTACTTCAGTAATCGAGTCACAACTACTGAATAAATTATTCGGTATTTCCTTTAATCCCGAAGGAAGTGATATAGATTTAAGACAATCAAAATTACTAAAGGTTCCCTCTTCCATTTCTGTTATGGTACCAGGGAGTATTACTTTTTCTGCTGAATCTATAAATGGAATAACAAGCGGACGTGTAAGTTTTTGCATTCCTTCTTTGAATCTGACTGTTTTTACTCCGGTATTCCAGAACGCATCATATGATATAGTTTCGATACCAGCCGGTATAGTTATCTGAGAAAGTGAAGTACAGTAATAAAAAGCTTCATTTTCGATATTTTTTACTGTATCCGGAATAACAACTGTTCTAAGTGAATCACAGTACAGGAACAAACCGTCACTTATGAAAGTAATTCCGGGAGGGAGAGTTGCCTTTTCAAGTTTCCCGCAACCTTCAAATGCAAGATTTCCAAGTACTTCTACATTATCAGGAATAGTGATCTCTGTAAGTGAACTACAATTTCCAAACGCTCCATCACCGATCATGTTCAGAGACTCTGGAATGCTTACACTCTTAATGTTTTCACAGGAATAAAATGCATCCTCTCCGATTTCTATAACACCTTCAGGAATTACAAGGTCTTTAAGAGAAGAACAATGCATAAACATTCCGAGTCCAATCATCTTCATTCCACTCATAAATTCGATTGATTCAAGTGCATCACAGTACTGGAACACATATGAACCGAATTCAACATCATCCGAAAGAAGAGTAACAGAAACAAGATTATCGCTATATGCAAAGGCTTCGTCTCCTATACTTGTTACTGTATCAGGAATAACAACCTCCTTGATCCATCTTCTTACACCATTTGTCATAGCTGATGTTACCTTTACTGAACCATCAGAAATAATGAGCTTTTCAAGACTTTCATCAAAAGAATAATAACTCATTTGCTCTATACTGTCAGGAATAGTAATTTCTTTCAGTAATGAACATCCACTAAATGCATATTCATCGATTTCTTTTACTCCCGCCGGAATATCAACTGATACAAGTTTTTCACAGCTGTCAAAAAGTCCTTCGCTTATCTTCAAAAGATTTTTCGGAAGTTTTATATTTTCTAATGATGAGCAGTATGAAAAAGCATACTCCCCAATTGCTGTGATATTGTCAGGTAATGCTATACCCTTGAGAAGCAAACAATCGCTGAATGCACGATTTTCTATTGACACAACTGTATCGGGAATACTTACAGTTTCAAGATTTCCACATGAATAGAACATTTGCTCGCTTATTTTGGTAATCCCATCCGGCAGGACAACTTCAGAAAGATTATTACAATCTTGAAATGCACCTGCTCCGATTTCCTTTACGTTGTCAAGAATAGTGATCTCTTTTAGATTATCAGCACCTTCAAAAGCATAATCTCCGATCACCTCAACAGTTTCAGGGATAACAACATTCTGAACACAGTGTACGATACCCCATGTCATTCCTCTTGTTACCTTCTTTGTTCCATCAGCAAATACGAGTTCGCTCAAACTGTCACCGTTAAAAACATTGCGTCCAATATCATTTACAGTCTCCGGAACTGTAATTGAAGAAAGCGCTGTACAGTCAGAAAATGCATTGCCGTCAATAGCTGTAACGCCATACGGAATAATTACTGACTTAAGGTTTTCACAATACTCAAAAAGTGAAGAAGGAATCTCTGTAATGCTTTCAGGAAGTTTTACATTTTCAAGGGATATACACCCTGAAAATGCTCCGCTTCCAAGTCTGATAACTGAATCAGGAATATCCACTGATGTAAGAGCCGTACAGTTTTCAAATGCACCTGAACTGATTTCTTTGAGTGTGGTGTTAAATACAACTTTCTTCAGATTTGTACAGTTTGCAAAAGCACAGGCATTTATCTTTTCAACTTTTTCCGGAACTGAAACCGACGTAAGAGAAGAACATGAATCAAACGATCTATATCCTATTTTTACAACTGTATCCGGAATTTCTACAGAAACGATCTTTGAGCAGTTCTGAAGTGCGCCGTCTCTGATTTCAACTGTGTCTTCACGCAGTTTTATAGCAGCATTTTCCGCTACTTTTTCATCATCAAATCCATAGAGAACTTTTCCAAAATAGATCATACCATCTGAATCTGTCTCATAGAGTCCTGTACAGTTTGTATTCCAGAACGGATCTTCACCGATGTGAGTAATACTCTCAGGAATTACAGCATTTTCAAGATTATAGCAGTATCCGAATGCATAACTGCCTATAGATTCAACGCCCTCCGATATAATTACCTTTACAAGGTTATCCTGATTATAAAACGCATAGTCTGAAATCGAAACTGTACCCTTCTTAATAGTAAGTACTGTTTTTTCCGGCATATTTCCCTTATAAGTATAAGCTGTTTTGCCTGCATATACTATACCATCAGCCTGATCAGCCAGCCACTTTGTTGTACAAAATGCATCCTGTCCAATCTGCTTCAATGACTCAGGAAAGTTAATAACATCAAGATTTGTACATCCTCTGAATGCATCTGCTTTAATTGTTTCAATTGTTTCGGGAAGAACCACTTCCTTCAATCCTGAAATATCGCTGAATGCACCTTCGGGTATGCTGTTGCCTCCTGTTATAACTATAGTATCAAGTAATTCAGGAACTTTTGAATAATAAAGCTCAAAAATATTTTTTGGTGAATTTTCATTTCCTTCTATGTCATCCTCTATTGTATCTTTACTCATAGCGGCATAAGGAATAGTGAGTTTCACAAGAGAAGAACAATCGGTAAGCATACCAACGCCCATATTTTCCACATTTTTCGGAACTGTAAACTCAGTTAAACCCGTACAGTTACTGAACGCACCGTTGTCTATTATTTTAACTGATTCCGGAACATCAAACGAAGTAAGTCCCTCACATCCATAAAAAGCATAAGAACCAATTCTGATTATACCTTCAGGAATACTTACATCTGTTAATCCGTACATATCTCTGAAAGTATTTGAAGGAATACATTTTCCTCCTGTTACCTTTACAGAAGTAAGCTTCTCAGAAACATTCTCATAATCATAAAAATAGTAGTCCCGTAAATAAAAATCCTGATCTGAGTTTTCGTATATCTGAGCTTCTTCAAGATTACGTCCTGCAAACGGTACAGTAAGACTCGTTACAGCTGTACATCCACGTAAGATATACTCTCCGATTCTGATTACACTTTCAGGAATATTTAACTCAGTGAGAACTGTACAGTTTTTGAAAGCCTCATCATTGATTTCTGTTATAGAATCCGGAATATTAACAGATAAAAGTGATGTACAGTCTGACAGAACTTCTCTTTCAATACATGTCATTCCCGCAGAGAACGAAAAATTCTCAATACCCGAACATTCGGCAAAAGCATACTCTCCTATGCTTTCAACAGTATCTGGAATATTTATTTCTGTAATTGATGAACAACCTTTAAATGAATTAATTCCTATTGTACAAAGTGTTTTCGAAAGAATTATTTCATTAATACCGCTGCATCCTGAAAATGCATTTTCTTCAATTACCACATTTGCATCACTAAGAATAACTTTTTCAAGACCTGTCATGTTTTCAAAAGAACCATCTGGTATTTTATTACCACCTGTAATTTCAATTGTTTTAAGTGTTTCAGGCACATAATCCATGCTGTAGAAAAGCGTTGAGATATGACTGTTATTCTCAGGTTTGTCATCATTCACTTCTTCAGCACTTATTCCGGCGAAAGGAATAACAAGCTTTTCAAGTGCGGTACAGTCTTTGAATACAGCACTTTCAAGTGAAGTAACAGTTGACTCGACAACAATTGTCTTTACTGCACCGGCAATATCTCCCCATTTTTCAGAAGAATAATCCATACTAAGAACGGCACCCTCACCTTTTATAGTAAGTAAGTAAACCATTACTGGCAGTAAAACTCCAGCTTGTTCCGTTTCCGCATTCTCCTTCCAGATCGGCTACGATGTCTGCCGATTCCTCATTTGACTCTTCTAAGCCTTCGTTTGACTCTTCTGAGCCTTCAGTCTGATCGGTAATGTCAATAACTTCTGCAGGCTCATTGACAGCTGCATTGTCATTTTCGGTTTCTGCAGCCTTGATTTTAATCTCAAGCATATCAGAAGGAACCGCACCAACAACAAAGTTTGCTGCCAGAAGTACTGACAAAGTCATAGACAAAACTCTTTTGATTTTCATCAAACCCCTCCTATTATTATATTTTTCTGTATTTTCTATAAAAATACAAAATAATTATATCATATTTATCCTAAATTTTAACCATAAAATATCAAAAAAAATAAAATCAGCAAAACTAATAAATTATTCATCAACTAAACATACAAATTAACAAAAAACAGGTTTCAGCTACTGAAACCTGTTTTTTTAAAATATAAATTAAGCTGCCTTAAGTTCAGTATCCAATCCGCCTGATATACGTATTTGCATAAAGCGAATTTCTAGCAAGTTTTTCCAAATATAATTATTTTCTGCAAATACTTTCTCTGTATCCTGACTCATTGCATTATCAACCGTTCCTGTTTTACCGACAGTAAGACTGCCGAAAACAGTTACAAATTCAGATGAATCAACTATCATCTGCCTATCTATGTCTGCATCATATTTTGTAGCTGTAAGATCATATATCCTAATAGTATATAGGCCATCAGGAATATCATAAGGAATATTGAAACGAAACTTACCAATCGTTCCGTC
>JAEDJV010000107.1 GCA_016296165.1 Oscillospiraceae bacterium
ATACATCATAAAAAATAAAATCCTCTCTTTCTTTTTGAAGGAGAGGATTTTTGAATTATTATTTAAAATTAACCAAGTGAGTCAATTTTCTTTGAAACATACTGTTTAACTTTAGAAAGGTCAGCAATATCAACTTTTCCGCTTTTGTCAACGTCGGCCGCTTTCAAAGCTTCATCAGAAAATTCAATTTCTTTAAGTATGTACAGTGAAATATATGATAAGTCAGTAAGATCTGTTTCACCGTCGCCGGATACATCGCCAGGAATAATTTTTACCAGAGAATTAGTTGAAGTAGTTTCAGAAGAAATTGAAGTAACTTTGGTAGTAGTTTCATCCGGAGCTTTTGTAGTAACTTCAGTTGTTGTTGATTCTGTTGTAGTTGTTGCTTTTGTTGTTGTAACTGTGGGTTTTGTTGTTACAGGATTTTCGGTTACTGAAGGAGCAGATGTTCCGTCAGGTTCCTCACCGAAGTAAAGCTTTCCGTTTAGGTAAACAGGGATATACTTTGAAACAATGCCTGTTACGGTACCGGCTTCATCTGTTGTACCTTTTGCATTAAGTATTTCCTTGTTTGAAGGATCGTTTTCAGCATCCCAGCCGCTTGCGTAGTCAGGCATAACGAAAGCAAGAAGAATTTCACATTTCTGCATACCTTCTGATACAGGAAGTACTGCACGTCCGTCAGGGAGTGTAACTTCAACGTAGTAGATATCACCGTCGTACTGTGTTATAGGTGAGATAACAGCAGGCTTAATTCCTTTTGATGCGTACATTGCACTCTGGTCACGGTCACATCTGACAACTACCTTTGTCGGATCAAATCCGGCAGCTTTTACTTCACTCAGATCCATGTAGTAACGGAATGAGATATTGTCCTGTACTCTTGCAGGCCATGCTGAGTGATTCGCAATCTTGAAACTTATTGTGATTCCGCTTGAGTCAGCGCCCTTCGAAAGTGCTTCAACAAAGAATTCAGGACCGTCATGTTCTTCCTTCTGAGGGAATGACGGATCGGTTTCACCGCCGTATTTGTCAATCATCTTGCAGAGAATGGCTGTAAAACCTGCATTGTAGTCAGTAGCCACTTCGTTGTTGATGTAGTTGTTTCTGTCATCTTCATATGAGCCGTCAAGGTTAGGACCGCCTACGAGGGCACCGTAGAGTATGTGTCTGTTACTTACAGGTTCATAAATGTCGTTTTTCCATGAACCATGTGCTGTTCTGTGGTGAGCATTGTGAGCTGGCTTGTCTCCGTAACCAACAACATAACTCTGTCCGTTTTTGTTGTCACCGAGAACAAAATTAATCTGATCTTCATAGAATTCAACTATTTTTGAAGTGTCCTTGTCCTTAAGAATTGTATCACTGGCAACAGCTGCGATAAATGCTGATGTTTCAGCGTATCTTGCACAACCCCAGCTGTCGATGAAAGCGAGTTTTCCTTCAACTTTCTTTTCTGTGTTTACGAGGTAGTTTACATGCTTTTCGGCACGTGCGATATATGTACTGTCATTTGTGTTGATAGCATAGAGCAGCATAGCGCCCTGCATAACATCATCCCAGCAGTGTGCCCATGAATATTTTAATTCATCGGAGCCGAGTTCCTTGTCAAGGTTAGGAATGTATGACTTTGCCTTGTCAAGATAGGAGCTGTCTCCTGTAGCAATATACAGCCAGTTTGCAGCGTAGAAAAGTTCGTCATAGAAGTGGCTTGAACGGTAGAATCCCGAAGCATTGCTGTCGTTGTATGTGTCGTTGCTCTTTGAAGCGTCAGCGAGTTTGAAGATATTTTCAGCATGCTTTAGATAATCCTCTAACTTTGAATCGTCAACTCTGCCCTTTAGCGCAGCACTTCCTGCTGCAAGTGCTGCAGCCATTCCGCCGAATACAGCAGAGCATCCTTCTGAAGCTTTGAGTGTTGCACGTGCTTCTTCATATGAAGTTCCGGCATCTTCCATTCCGTACTGATAAAGTTCAACAGGCCCCCACCATGTATGGTCAATAGTACCGTTGCCTACCTGAAATACTACTTCATCACCAAGGTCACACGCTGCAAGATAATCAAGGACGAACTCGAGGTTATTTACGTAGTTTTTCATTTCTCCGCATTTTTCTATGCCGTCCGGGTACTGATAGAGACCCCAGGCAAGCATTGAAGCAGAGTAAGCCATTGGAAGATTGAATTTTACATGGTCACCGGCATCATACCAGCCGCCCTTGATTTCGTCAATCATGGTGGAGTCGGCGCGCCATTCAACTCTGTTCCATTCCGGAAGCGGGCCGGCCTGCTGGCATTCGTAGAAGAAGAGTGACTTCTGGAGTGCTTCGGCATAGTTGACCGAAGCTGATGCGGCATTTACATCAGCGGTATTTACTGATAACGGATAACCCGCAGATGTTACGAGTGTTGCTACTGCAAGTGCAGAGGCAATAATTTTCTTCATTTTACTGATTCCTCCTAAAATTTTTTATCAACCAATAATTCATAATAATATCTACATAAATTATCTCATTATTAATTAATTTTGTCAAGAGGATACAGAAAATAAGTCGGGATATCTTTGGATACAGGCAAAATAAATCCACCTGTCAAATTACACAGTGACAGGTGGAATTTTAAATGAATAAAAATATATTCAATCCATTGTATGAGATTTATCTTCAGTACATAATGTATCTGTCAGAACATCATTCCGTCGTTTATTGTCTGAGCAAGTTCATTCTTGTTAGTCGAGTGTTCGAGTGCAGCTTCCTTTGTAATCTTTCCCTCTCTTACAAGCCTTGCAAGGTCAGAGTTAAGAGTATGCATTCCCTGAGCCTTACCCATCTGCATTGTTGAGACAAGCTGGTGGCATTTTTCTGTTCTTACAAGGTTCATTGCCGCATCTGTACCGATAAGAATTTCAGTTGCTGCAACACGTCCGTTTCCTGCTGCAAGAGGAACAAGGCACTGTGAGATAACGCCCCTGAGTGTTGTTGAAAGCATTGTTCTTACCTGTGCCTGTGCATGAGGAGGACAGGCGTCAATGATACGGTCAATTGTCTGAGGAGCACTTGTTGTATGAAGTGTACCCATAACGAGATGTCCTGTTTCAGCGGCAGTAAGAGCAAGTGAAATCGTTTCATAGTCACGCATTTCACCGACAAGTATAATATCCGGGTCTTCACGCAGGGCTGAACGAAGTGCTGCATTGAAGTCCTTTACGTCTGTACCTACCTCACGCTGTCTGATTGTGGCCTTGTTCTGAACATATACATATTCGATAGGGTCTTCTATGGTCAGGATATGTACTGATTTGTTGTTGTTTATTTCGTTAATCATAGCAGCAAGTGTTGTTGACTTACCGCTTCCTGTAGGACCGGTTACGAGAATAAGACCTCTTGGTTCATTTACAAGTGTTCTGAGGACTTCAGGAAGCCCCATTTTGTCGAGAGAAGGAGCGTCAGTATTGAGAAGACGTAAAACAGCACCGATCTGACCTTTGGCGCGGAAGACGTTTACTCTGCATCGTGATCCGTCAGGCGACTGAAGAGCGAAGTCAAGGTCATTTCCTTCTTCAAGAAGAGTTTTCTGATCAGCTGACAGCATAGAGAGAATGAGGTCTGAAACATCACAGTCTGTAAGTTCTATGCCGCATGGCTGGAGTGTTCCGTGAATTCTGAAAACTGTCGGGAGTCCGACTGTAAAATGAATATCTGATGTTTTTCTGCTTCTTGCAGTACTAATGATATCATAAAGATTATTAATGTCCATTGTATAAATCCCCCGAATAAATTATTTTTTGATGTATAATATGCAAAAAATAAATAAATATTTTGAATATAAATAATGCATATACAACAATCGTATAAGTAATTATAACATATAACAGAAGAAATTTCAATCTAAAATCAAAAATAATTTACAATTATATTATTATTTGATTATTTTCCCATTTATTATATGCAGTTTATTGAATTTTAGGTTCAAATATGTTAGAATAAATAAAAGTGTATTCAAATTATTATGTACGTAACTTGCTTAGGGACAGGAGGGACGCTTTTTTATGGTTAAAAAATCTGCAAAAGTATTTCTTGCTGTAATGTTTCTGATACTATCCGTTACTTTTATATCGTGCGGCAGTAAAAATACTAATCAGAAACGGATAACAGTTTCATGGTGGGGCGGAGAATCAAGACATGAAGCAACTGTTAGTGCAATAAAAGCTTTTGAAAAGAAAAATCCAGATATAAAGGTCGATGTTCAGTTTGGCTCATGGGATGGATGGGAAGATGCCCAGACTGCTGCATTTTATGCAGGAACACAGGCAGATATAACGCAGGTGAACTGGAACTGGATATATGTGTACGGTGCCGAAAAAGATATTTTTCTTGATCTGAATACAGTATCTGATTATATTGATCTTTCAAATTATGATGAGGCTTCACTTCTTCAGTGTACTCTTAATGATAGACTGCAGGCGGTTCCGGTTTCAGTAACAGGGCGTATTTTTTACTGGAACAGTTCAGTATATGAAAAGGCAGGTCTGAGCATTCCTCATTCACTATCTGAACTTTACAATGCCGGAAAAGTTTTTAAGGAAAAGCTGGGTGATGATTATTATCCTTTAACACTGGGTGAATACGACAGAATGATACTTATGGTGTATTATCTTGGATCTGTATACGGAAAACCATGGATATCAGAAGGTGAACTTAATTATACACCGGAAGAAATAGAAAAAGGAATGGATTTTATCTGTTCTCTGGAGGAAAATCATGTTATTCCGACCATTGCCGATATAATTGGTGACGGTGCTGCAACTTTTGATAAATCGCCTGAGTGGATAAACGGAAAATATGCCGGGATTTTTGAATGGGATTCAGCGGCTTCAAAGTATAAAAAGGCGCTTGGTGAAGATCAAAAGTTTGTTGTTGGGGATTATTTTGAAGATATGGGAGATTACAGAGGTGGATTTTCCAAGATATCTGTAGCGTTTTCCATATCAGAAAATACAGATTATCCTGAAGAATGTGCGCGGCTTCTCGATTTTATGCTCAATGATCCTGAAGGTTCGGTGCTGATGAGTGTAGAGAGAGGGATACCGTTAAGTAATTCGGCTCTGGAATCATGTAAAAATGCAGGACTGCTTGACGGAATAGAATTTGAAGCAAACAGTAAGGTATTATCGTGGGCAAAATATTCGCTTGATATTAATTTTGAAGATCCTAAACTCCGGGTAAATCCGGAAGGAGTTTATTATGACGCTTTCAGTGGATTGAGTTACGGTGACTATACATCAGCAGAGGCTGCAAAAATCATTTATGACAGTGTTTATGAAGTGTTATCAAAATGAAGCATGAGGAGAAATATAGTGAAAATAAAAAAATACATATACGGCATACTGGATGGTTATAAAAATTTTAAGAACTACTGGAATTATGAAGACGGCTGTATTCTCAGCGGATGTATGCATATGTACGAAGCTTCCGGTGAAAAAATTTACAGGGATTTTATTTTAAAATATCTGGATCCGCTTATTTCAGAAGACGGGACTATACGGAATTTCGACAACAGCAAATACAGTATAGACAGTTTTAATTCCGGGAAAATTCTTTTCTTTGCATATGACCAGACAGGTGAGGACAGATACAGAAAAGCAATAGAATATCTTTGGGTTCGTCTGAAGATTTATCCGCGTACATCAGAGGGAAACTTTATACATAAGTCAATTTATCCTGATCAGGTGTGGCTTGACGGTTTGTATATGGCACAGCCTTTCTACGCATTGTATGAAAAATATTTTGGAAGCGGAGATTACAGCGACATCCTTAATCAGTTTTTAAACGTAAGAGCTAACATGTATATTGATGAAAAATGTCTCTACTGTCATGGATATGATACAGCACGTGTACAGCCATGGGCTGACAAAAAAAGCGGTCTTTCAGAATCGTTCTGGCTCAGATCAGCTGGCTGGTATATGATGGCTCTTGTTGACATAATCGATATCATAGATAAGTGTGATAATATATGCAGCAGAGAACTAAGCAGAATCTTCATAGAAGCGGTAGAGGGAATAATAAAATATGAAGATGAAAAAACCGGAATGTATTATCAGGTTATAGACAAAGGCGAAGACAGTCGTAATTATATGGAAACTTCAGGTTCTCTCATGATAGCCTATTCTCTTATGAAGGGATACAGGTCGGGCATCCTTAAAAGTAAGGATTATTATTACAAAGGTAAGAGAATATTTGATTATGTTACAGAGGAAAAGCTGACTGAAAAAGAAGGAAAATTATCACTGACTGATATCTGCTGTTCAGCAGGACTTGGACCTGGTGAAGAACGGGATGGGAGTCCTGAATACTATTTTTCTGAAAAAATAGTATCTGATGATCCAAAGGGAATTGGGGTACTTATGATGGCGTATGCCGGCTGCATTAATGAATCGGATATGCAGGAGGAATGATGGATATGAAGCGGAAAAAAGAAGGGGCGTATTTCAGAAAAACAAGCAGAGAAGGTTATGTGTTTATATCTCTGTGGCTGACCGGAATGATTATTTTCAGGCTGTTTCCTTTGCTGTATTCTCTTGTCTGCAGTTTTTCTGATTTTAAGCTTTTTGGCGGAATCAGAAAATGGGGTATTATGAATTATTCGGAAATACTTTTCCAGCCTAAAATTATTACTTCATTTATAACAACTTTCAGATACGCACTCATTACCGTACCTCTTAAAATTATCGCAGCCATGTCAGCGGCACTTCTTCTCTACAAGGCAGTAAAAGGAATGGATTTTTTCAGAACAGTTTTTTATATTCCGACCTTACTTGGAAGTTCGGTTGCGATATCTGTACTATGGAAAACACTTTTCCGGGATGACGGGGTAATAAATTCTCTGCTGAATTTTATCAGACTGACTCCTGTGAAGTGGCTTTCTGATGAAAATAGTGCCCTTTGGGTAATTTCTCTTCTTAGAGTATGGCAGTTTGGTTCGGCCATGGTTATATTTTTGGCGGCGTTAAAATCTGTTCCGCCTGAATTATATGAAGCGGCAAAAATAGATGGCGCAGGAAAAATAAAGAGATTTTTCAGTATTACAGTACCTTTTATGTCGCCGGCCGTTCTTTACAACATAGTAACTCAGACAGGACTTGCTCTTCAGGAATTCAATGCTCCGTTTATAATTACACAGGGCGGACCAAGAAATTCAACGGTGCTTATTTCCATGCTGATATACAATACTGCTTTTCAACAGAAGGAAATGGGAATGGCCTGCGCTCTGACATGGGTTTTCCTTATTGTTGTTTCAGTAATAAGTACCCTTATATTTATTAGTCAAAAGTACTGGGTATACTATAATGACAATTCACAGGAGGAAAAATGACAATACGAAAAACAGGTACTATCTTGCTGTATTTTATCCTGACAGTTGCAGGTTTAGTTATGATCTATCCTTTGATCTGGATGTTTTCTGCAACTTTTAAAACTAATAGCGAAATATTCGGTAGTATATCATTGTTTACAAAATATCCGGTAACTGACGGATATCAGAACTTATTCAGTAATTACGGCGGAAATATCAATATACTTGGAGCAATGCGGAATACATTATTAATAATTGTACCTAAAATCTTCTTTACTCTGGTGTCAGGTGTTATGACAGCATATGGTTTCAGCAGATTTAATTTCAGAGGCAAAAAAATTCTTTTTGCATTTTTGATCTTTACACTATTTATTCCTGATTCAGTTATGATGATTCCTCAGTTTATTATGTTTAACAGATTCGGATGGATAGATTCTCCTGTATATACAGCACTCATTGTCCCGTCATTGTTTGCTTTTGAAGGGTATTTTATTTTCATGCTTGTTCAGTTTATGAAGGGAATTCCCAATGAACTGGATGAGGCTGCCAAAATCGACGGCTGTGAGTCATGGCAGATACTTTTTCATGTAATCTGTCCTTTGCTTAGGCCGGCTTTGGCAAGCTGCGCAGTATTTCAGTTTATATGGACTTCAAACGATTATATGGGACCGTTACTGTATGTAAACACTCCGTCCAGATACCCTCTTTCCGTTTTTGTAAAACTCTCTATGGACGCTGATTCAGGTTTTCAGTGGAACAAGGTACTCGCCGTATCTCTTGTTTCTGTAATACCGTCATTAATTGTATTCTTTTTGTCTCAGAAAGTGTTTACAGATGGAATAGTATCAGGGGCAGTTAAACAATAATAGGATTATTTCAATATAAAAACGGAGT
Organism: Oscillospiraceae bacterium; assembly: GCA_016296165.1. Lineage (GTDB taxonomy): Bacteria > Bacillota > Clostridia > Oscillospirales > Ruminococcaceae > HUN007. The sequence goes on from JAEDJV010000107.1 coordinate 8,243, forward strand.
AAAAAACAGATAAACTGTAGAAGATAAACAAAGTGAGAAAAAACAGAAAAAAAGCGAAAAAAAGTGTTGACAAAGGGATGAATGCGTGATATAATAATAAAGCTGTCGGACGAGACCGGAAAACAAAAGGACTTGAAAGGCAACAAATAGTATCTTGAAAATTGAACAATGCACTAAATGAAACCCTTGAAGATTCCAAGAGT
>JAEDJV010000108.1 GCA_016296165.1 Oscillospiraceae bacterium
TTTCATTGATTTTTGTGCCTTGGAGCGTAGCGGAAAGGAATGGTCATAAATATGAGAATAAAGAAAACTAAAAAAACAAAAGTTTCAAGAGCATCAGTTTCTATTATGCTTTCGTTTTTGATGCTTCCGGTCTATACTTTTGCCGGAGCAGTCGTGGATGGAGCCAGAGTTTCTTCTGCTAAACAAATGGTCGCCGGTGCAGCTAATCTGACTCTTAACGCAGGTCTGGCTGATTACAACGATGTTCTGAAGTCTGTTTACGGACTTTTTGCTATGTCATCTTCAGAAGAGGAACTGCAGAATAATCTCTCTGATTATTTTTACAGGACAGTTAATAATACTGCTTTAAGTGAAACAGACGAAGAAAGCCGTAAATATATAGAAAGTATCGGAAGCTTTTTTTCAGATCCTTCCAACGCAGATTTTGATAATCTGATTAATCTAAGTGCTTCTGATTTTACAGCAAAATATACCGATGGTGCGGTTCTTGCAAATCCTGTAGTGCTTAAAAATCAGATAACAGAGTATATGAAATATATTGGACCAGTCAGCATGGGAAGAGGATTTATTTCTAAACTCGGGGTGTTTAAGGATTTCGAAGGACAGAATGAAGTAGTTGACGCAAAGATTGAATACGACAAGAGTCTTGAACAAATAAAAAAAATATGTCAGAATATTTACGATAATGCTTCTGCATATAATCGCTGCCTTGAGGAAAATACTATTTCCGATTCTGAAACAACGAAAAAAAATATAGAAAGAGTAAGAACTCTCTATATCGACGCAATAAAATACCTTATTCTTTCAGAATCTCCGGAACATCAGGTTTCGCAGATGAATTTCAGCAAAGAAACTGAAAAATCTATCAAAAAAATGGCGGATGAAAAGAAAATATCAGTTTTTCAGTGTGTATCTGAAGAACTTGAAAAATATATAAATATTGACCGTGATAATTCATTTTCTTTGAAGGAAACTGAATTTACATCCAATCTGCATTTGCTTTCATACATACCCGGCGAGGACGATTCTGAATATGTACGTGAAGTCTATATCAGGCAGGATCAGAACTCAGATTTTGTGAGAGTATTTTCAATGATAGAGATGTATAAAAAATATTTCGATGATTTGTCTGATAAGCAAAAAGAAGAAAAGGGTACAGAAAAAGATATTTATTCAGATATCTCAGAAGAAATGATACGTCAGTGTGAGGATGCCTGTTCGGTTAAAAGCGACTGGATAAACAAAGTGAACAGTTTATGTTCTGAAGCAGCAGGGATTCTTGAAAAATTACAGGATAATTCATCTGAAGTATTGCATTACCTGTATGAAGTGAAATCATCTCTTGAAAAACTTACAGCCACTATAGATGAATGTGAAAAGAAAGGGGAAGACTGGCAGGATGCAATAAATGCTCTGTCAGACGGAGAAGTAAAGACAGTAATGCAGAGTGATTACGACATTTCTGTCAGTGCAATGAGTAAGGAAGATATCAGGGAATATCTCAATGTAACAGAAGAGAATATTGATTCTTTTGAAAAACTGTCAGAGTATTATGATATAAGATTTTACGAAAAGAAAATAGCTGAGAGTTGTAATTACTACGAAAAATATTCCTCACTTGTTCCATGCTTTGATGTGAAAAATTTCTCTGGTGCATATAACATGGCTGTGAATCAGATTAATGATAATTATTCAGTTCCTGAGGGTGAGATACCATCATCATATACTAAACAGGGATCTGAATATGCATTTTACAGATATCTTGCTGAGATATGCGGTTCAGATTACACTTCTCCTTCTGATAAAAAGAGTGCAGAGGATTTTCTTGAGACGGTAAATTCAATAGGAAATCCGGAAGAATCTATGATACCTGAAAATGTAAAATCAGATATTGAGTCTGTTATCTCAGAAGATAAAATGGAAAGAATACTTAAGGCTGCAGAGACTCCGGAAGAAACCGGTGAATTTGAGATTGGTGTGTCTGATCCTGATGCTGAAAGTATGCTTGAAAATCAACAGAATATAACTAACAGTACAAGTAAATTTCTTAAGGGTGTTGCCGAGCTGGCTGATGCAGCAGAAACAGGACTGGAAAAACTTTACCTTACAGAATATATTACTGAGATGTTCAGTTGTTATACTTCAGACATAGAGGATAGCGACGGGAAAGAAAAAAGTAAAACATTTACCGGATGTGTTTTAAGTGAAGAAAATAATCCGTTTTACAGGGCGGAGGTCGAGTATATTTTATGGGGAAAAGAAAATATGGAGCAAAACATAAAATATACAGAGGCACTTATATTTGGAACAAGGTTTGCTTTTAACAATATTTATGCTTTTACTGATTCAGAGATAAGGACAACAACTTTGACAGCAGCAACAGCTATTGCCGGATGGACCGGATTTGGAGTTCCCGTTGTTCAGACTGTTCTGACAATGTCTCTTGCACTGGCCGAATCAGCCTCAGATATGAATATACTTCTTAAGGGCGGTGCGGTACCTGTTTATAAAACATCAGCAACATGGTATATGAAACCTTCAGGACTAATTAATGCACTGAGAAATAACTCCGATGAACTTGCAAAAATGGCAGCGGAAAAGACCGGGAAAGCTGTAGATGATATATTTAGCAAACTCGAAAAATCTGCAGACGAGGGTATTGATAAACTTACTGGGACATTCAATGAATATGCCGACAGTCTGGCAGAAGAAGCGGTTGATTCAGCTGTAAATACAGTTAATAATGTGTTACAGAATATATTAATTAGTGTACTGGATAATCTGGATTCCGGGTGCTCACAGGAATCAATAGAAGCAATTTTAAATGAGCGTATAGACAGTATTTATGCTGATGACAGCAATATCAGTTCAGTTGCCCTGAAAACTGCTAAAAAACTTGCTAAAGAAAATGTCGGAAAAATCTCGGCTCTTATCTCAGAAAAATGCAGCACAATTACATCTGGTACAAAAGAAAAAGTGGAAACTGTAAGATCTGAAACTGCCGAACAGATTAGTAAAATTATAGAATCGCTCAGGGATTCTGTAAAGGAAAGCATAGGACATCTTGCCGAGGCACTTAAGGAACAGACTTCTGCAGGAATCAGTGTTGCCGGTGACTATGCTTCCGAATATGCACAGGATATGGTTACATACAGCATAACCGGAATGTCTTCAGCACTTACTGAAAAATATAATTCCAAAGATGTTCCGGTTTTCAGCGGAAAGAAAAATGCAAATCCTGTCGGCTGTATAACTCTTACATACAAAGAGTATCTTAAGATATTTGTAATGTTAAACACTATGTCTGAAAACAAAGAACGTTCTGTTCTTACCAGAACGGCTGTTCTTATTGATATCAATATTTCAAACGGAATGAAAAATGCAGAGATAAACGGAGAAACGTTAGCAAATGATCCGGACTTTGATATTTCTGCAGCACATACAATGCTTGAAGTGAATACATCTGCTACAGTAAAAACATGGTTTTTAGGACTGCTTGTCCCTGATTTTTCCGGAGATGATAACGAAGATGACTCAGAGGAAATTGTGGACGAACTAAAAAAAGAGAAAAAAATAAAATACAGAGACCTGCTTAGTTATTGAGTAAATTAATATTTAGTGTTATAATGGATATAGCGACTGTCATAATTATAGAGAACAGAACAATTTTTCATTCTCCATTAGCCGATATGCACGTAGTGAACACAGAGGACGGATGTGAAGGCGATATAATTTGATTTTTGCTATATCTGATTTATATAAAATATTGCAAAGGATGATTATTATTAACACAGATATTACAGTTACATCTGTAACAGAGCAGATTACCGAAACGACATCACAGGTTTCAGAGATGAATGTTGTTGATGTGATTTCAGAAAAAGCAGAAGAAACTGCTACTATATTTACTAAACTTTCTGAGATGTTCAGTGAAAAATTTCCTGTATTGATTTTCGCCGTTATTGTACTTATTTTAGGGATAGTTTCGTCCAAAATAATTTTAAAAATGATTAGCAAGATGATCAGAAAGTCAACACTCGATAAAACAGCTAACGGTTTTTTCCATTCATTTATAAGTGCTATTCTTTATACAGTAGTAGTAATTATTGCACTTAACATAATTGGTGTTCCGATGGCTTCAATAATAACAATCCTTGGCGCAGCCGGACTGGCACTTAGCCTGGCACTTCAGCAATGTCTTTCCAATATAGCCGGAGGGTTTATTATTTTATTTTCAAAACCATTTAAAGTTGGTGACTTTATTGAATTGAACGGCATATCCGGTGAAGTGGAAGGCATATCAATTCTTTATACTAAACTTCTTACTGCTGACCATAAACTTTCCTATATACCTAACGGTATTGCTGCCAATGATAAAATTATAAACTATACAGTAACAAAAACACGCAGACTTGATCTTGTTTTTTCAATCAGTTATGACAGTGATTTTCGCAAAGCACAGTCACTTATAAATGAAATAATAGAAAAAAATCCAAAAGTTATCAAAACTCTGGCTCCTGTTGTCCGAATGACAGCACATAATACAAGCTCTATAGATATAGACTGTAAAGTATGGGTAAAAAGCGGAGAATATTTTGATCTCAAATATGATCTGATGGAAGCAGTTAAGGAAACATTTGATAAAAATGATATAGTAATTCCTTATACAACAATTGATATAAATATGAACAAATAATAATCCGGAGGTATGTATGGCGCGTTCTAAAATTTTATATGTCTGCAGTAACTGTGGTTTTGAAAGTTCCAAATGGAATGGAAGATGTACCAACTGCGGAGAATGGAATACTTTTGAGGAAACAGAACCGGTTGCACCGGTGAAAACTTCATCTTCATTTTCGCAGCAGCAGACATCAGTAAAGAGTCTTTCGGATAAACTTTCAAGGCTCGGGGAGATAGGGGCTGATACGGATGTTCGTTATCATACAGGTCTTTCTGAACTCGACCGGGTTCTGGGCGGCGGTCTTGTAAAGGGTTCGATTGTTCTTGTCGGCGGTGAACCTGGAATAGGAAAAAGTACTATACTTCTGCAGATATGCCAGTTCCTCGGTGAAGAGCATTCTATACTGTATATCTCGGGAGAAGAATCAGTAAGACAGATAAAGCTAAGAGCTGACAGACTGAATGTTACAACAGAAAGTTTGTATCTGATTTCTTCAAATGATGTTGAATCTATCTGCAGTACTATTGAAGAAACTGAGCCTGACATTGTAATAATAGACTCAATTCAGACCATGAATCATCGTCAGATAAACTCCAGTCCGGGCAGTATCACTCAGGTCAGAGAATGCACCAATCTTTTTATGCATACTGCAAAAAAACTTGAAATACCTATTTTCATCGTAGGTCATGTAAATAAAGACGGGGCTATTGCCGGACCTAAAGTAATGGAACATATAGTTGATGCCGTTCTTTATTTTGAAGGCGAGAGACACCTTAGCTATCGTCTTCTTCGCGCTGTTAAAAACCGATTTGGATCAACCAATGAGATTGGTGTTTTTGAAATGATGGATTCGGGGCTTCGTCAGGTGGAAAATCCTTCAGAAATGCTCCTTTCCGGAAGGCCAAAAAATGTATCCGGTACTTGTGTTGCGTGTATCATGGAAGGAACCCGTCCGATTTTAGCTGAGGTTCAGGTTCTTGCGACTAAGTCCGGATTTGCCTCACCCCGGCGTGTAACAACCGGTTTTGATTACAATCGTATGGCAATGCTGGTTGCAGTTCTGGAAAAAAGAGCAGGATTGTTCTTCGGAACACTTGATATTTATCTGAACATAGTTGGCGGATTTAAACTCGATGAACCTGCCGGTGATCTTTCGGTTGCACTTGCGCTGCAGTCAAGTCTTCTTGATAAACCTGTTGATGAAAAAATAATTGCTTTTGGTGAAATAGGTCTTGGCGGTGAAATCAGATCGATTTCTCATGTACCAAATCGTATCAGAGAAGCGGAACGAATGGGGTTTGAGGTTTGTATTTTGCCAAAGCAGTCAATTAAGGGAATAAATCCTTCTTCATACCAAATGCGAATTATAGGAGTATCAAATATAAAACAAGCTTTTGCGGCCATTAATAAAATAGCCAGAGAAAAAGAAGCGACAGATAAAGGGGAGGATTAAAAATGTCGATTGTCGAGTACAATAAAGCCCTCAAAATCGGTGAAAAATCCTATAAATACTGTATTTCCAAAGGAAAGTATCCATATCTTCCTGTATTAGAAGATATGCTTTCAAAAGAAAAGTCAGCGTCTCAGGTTAAACTTGGATTAGTAGAGATACCTATAGAACTTATTGCCGGCACTTATACTTCTGGAAGGACAACAGCATTTTCAAGTGATTTCATGCCGCTTCTGGAACCGGATACAGAATTTGCCGCAAAGTGGTCTGAGCTATGTGACTCAATGGAAGAAGAAGGTCAGATAAATCCTATTGTTGCATATGAGTATATGAATCGTTTCTATGTTGTAGAAGGAAATAAACGTGTGAGCGTATCAAAGTATATGGGAGCAGTATCCCTTGAAGGTATGGTAACAAGAATTATCCCTCAGGAAAATGATTCGAAGGACAATAGGGTTTATTATGAATTTCTTGATTTTTATGACAAAACAAAAATAAATTACATACTTATGAACAAGGAAGGTTCATATGAAAAACTTTATCATCATATCCACCCTCAGGATGACGGCCCTATTACAGAAGATGAAGCACTCGAAATAAAATCCGTATACAGCATTTTTAAAAAGGCTTATTATGATAAAGGCGGGGAGAAATTAAATTCAACAATCGGAGAAGTTCTTCTTGCATATATAGAGATTTTTGGGTTTGAGGATGTTAAGAAAAAAAGTTCAGTTGATATAAAAAAAGATGTAAACAGATTGTGGTCCGAGTTTGTCATGCTTTCCGATGATAAGCCTTTTTCTGTTATCACAGATCCTACTGATGAGTCGCAGAAAAAATCCATAACAAGAATACTGACTGCTGTTGGCCAGCCTATGAAAGTTGCCTTTGTTCATTATAAATCTCCTGAAAATTCAGGGTGGAGCTATGCCCATGAAATTGGTAAAATGCACGTTCAGAAGGTATTTGGTGACAGGGTACAGGTTGAATCATTCGCTACTTATGACAGTTCAGACTATCAGCTTCTGGAAAATCTGATTAGTGACGGATATAAGGTGATTTTTACAACAACCCCTGTTTTAAACAGTATTAGTCTCAGATGTGCTGTTTCACATCCGGAAGTAATTATACTTAACTGTTCACTAAATATTGCTTACAGACATGTCAGAACATATTATCTTAGAATCTATGAGGCAAAATTTATCATTGGTGCTATAGCCGGGACAATGACAGAAGAAAATCGTATAGGGTATATAGCTGATTATCCTATATTCGGTATGCCAGCTTCAGTCAATGCGTTTGCTCTTGGCGTAAAACTGGTTAATCCGCGTGCCAGAGTATATCTCGACTGGTCAACGATGAAGGACCATGATCCTTTTGAAAGATTTTGCCGTCATGATGTTGATATTATTTCCAACAGAGATCTTACTGCTTCGACTGAACAAAGCAGGGAATACGGACTTTATGCACAGTACGGAGATACAAGATTTAATATTGCCATGCCGTTATGGAACTGGGGCGTTTTGTATGAAACACTGATTCGTTCAATCCTTAACGGAGCCTGGAAAAATGATGAGAATGCTAATGGGATACACGCGTTAAATTATTATTGGGGTATGTCATCAGAGGCAATAGATATACTATTTACTGATGAAATAAATGCCGGTACAAGGCAGTTAATAAATATTCTGAAAAAAGAAATAAGTTCCGGCGATTTCAGTCCGTTCTCCGGTAAATTATTTGATCAGGAGGGTAAACTCAGAAATGCCGCAGACCATATAATGACTCCGGAAGAGATAATAAATATGGACTGGTTTGTTGATAATATAAGCGGAAGTATTCCTGATATAAATGAACTTGATGAAGGCTGTCACGAACTTCTTTCTCATCTGGGAATAAAACGTGATTAATTTGCAGATCGGATGTGAAATATGAAAATACTTACAATAGCTGATGAAGAATCAAAAGCGTACTGGGATTATTACAAAGAAGGAATGTTTAATGAGTTCGATTTGATTATATCGTGCGGCGATCTTGATCCTCACTATCTTTCGTTTATCGCAACCTATGCACACTGTCCTGTTCTGTATGTAAACGGAAATCATGACGGAAAAGAAGGTGCCGCAGAACCTGAAGGATGTATCTGTATTGAGGACAGAATCTTTAATTACAAAGGAATCAGAATAATGGGACTTGGCGGTTCTATGAAGTACAATCCTAACAGAAAAAATCAGTATACTCA
>JAEDJV010000109.1 GCA_016296165.1 Oscillospiraceae bacterium
AAAACGGGGTTTTGTATATGAAAATATTTATGTCTGTATGCATATATGATTAGGAGTTTACAGGAATTTTTTCTTTATCTGTTTTATTGCCTGAATCATTATTTTTATCTGCAAATGCAACTTTTAAGAGGATAGGAGTTATAATCGTTGTTATAACGACCATTATAACTATAGGACCGAAGTATTCCGGTTTCATAAGGCCAACAGTTGCACCCTTGTTTGCTACGATAAGAGCAACTTCACCTCTTGATACCATTCCTATTCCAATCTGAAGACTTTCCTTAGTGGTATATTTACACATCTTTGCACCTAAACCACAGCCTACGATCTTTGTAAGGACAGCCATTACAAGGAGGAGTAGAGTAAAGACTAATATTGATACAGAAAAATCGTCTTTGTTAAGTTTAACGTTAAGACCTATGCTTGCAAAGAACACAGGTGAGAGAAGCATATATGAAAGTGTTTCAAATCTTGATGAGATATATTTTATCTTTGTACTTGTTGAGATCAGTACACCGGCAAGAAATGCACCTGTGATATCAGCTACGCCGAAAAATTCTTCAGCAGCATATGCAAAGAGAAGACAGAATGCAAAGCTCATAACATTGTATCTGTGAAGTTTCTGAGTTGTCTTGTCTGTCCATCTTACAAACAGTATATGGAACAGCACACCAAAAAGTCCGGCACAAACAAAGAATGCGAGAATTTTTCCAAGTACAGTCACAATTTCAACTGTAGGATCAGCAAGACTTGTTACAACTGTCAGAGCAATAATTCCAAGAATATCATCAATGAGGGCGGCGCCTATAATTGCGTTTCCGGCTCTTGTTGATAGTTTACCGAGTTCCTTAAGTGTTTCAACCGTAATGCTTACTGATGTGGCTGTGAGTATAATGCCTATGAATATATTCTGGAGAAATGTTGATGTAGGAAGAGCACCCTGATCTTTGTTGAATAAAGAAGCAACACCCAGACCACCTGCGAGAGGTACTATAACGCCTATAAGTGCAATGATAAATGAAGCTTTACCACACTTTTTCAGTTCACCAATGTCAGTTTCAAGACCGGCAGAGAACATAAGCACTATAACACCAATCTCAGAAAGATTTTTGATAAATTCGGTTTCTTCCACAAGACCAAGACCAGGTCCTAAGATAAGTCCGGCTGCGAGTGCACCAACTACCTGAGGAAGGTTTACCTTTTTTGTCATAAGTCCTAAGACTTTGGTTGACATGAGAATGAGTGCAATGAATAATAGATAATGAAGATCCATACAGCATATTCCTTTCAGATTTTTTCCTTTTACCTAAGCAGAATATTAGGTTTATTCTTTAACTTTGTCGTATCCTTCCGCTTTTTGGAACAATATATCTGTCTTTAATCCGAACATTATTATAGTACTTTTAATTTTAAAAGTCAAGACAAAGCGGGAAAATCAGCATTTTATAACTGTTTTGATTTTTTTGAATTGATATATTATTAAAAATGATAAAAAACATAAAAAAAGAAGCAATCCATATCAGATCGCTTCTCTTTTTTTATTAAACGAAAAATATAAATTAACCGTTGAGTTTCTTAGCAAGCTGTGATTTCTTTCTTGCTGCCTTGTTCTTGTGGATGAGACCCTTTGCTGCAGCCTGATCAACTCTCTTGATAGCGAGCTTGATAGCTTCTTCCTTGTTAGCAGCGTTTTCAACTACTGCAAGATCAGCCTTCTTAAGGACTGTCTTGAGGTTTGACTTTCTAGCCTTGTTGCTTGCAGCCTTTACCTTGTTAACTTTTACTCTCTTCATTGCTGATTTAATGTTTGGCATAATAATTTACCTCCGAAATTGTTTTGATAATTTTAATATAAAGAACATAAAATAAAAGCAGCAGACACGAAACTGCTTTGAATTTTATTGGAAAAATAACGATTCATGGAACGACCATGCAATCAGTCTAATAATAATTCTACCATTTTAAGATGTAAAATGCAATAGGTAAAATAAAATATTATTAAAAAAAAATCCGTTGTATTTTAGATACTATCACAAGATTTACAGGGAGATGACCCGAAAAAATGAGTTTGCGTACTGATATGGCACTTGAGGCAGCCGAAATCTGTCTTAATTCAGGTGAAAAAATTTCAGATGGAGTGACAAGAACCGTAAGAGGCAAAGTATTCACTATAACAGAGATCAGTATAAGTGATGATGAAAGCGGAAAAAATATAGGTAAGGGCAGGGGGAGGTATGTTACACTTGAAGCCGATAAGTTAAGCCGGTTTTCAGATAATTACAGAGAAATGGTATATGAACTGTGCGAAGAATTAAAAAAGTTTATCGGAAATAAAAGGAGTGTACTCGTTGCCGGACTTGGAAATGATGATATTACTCCGGATGCTCTCGGACCAAGAACTGCTGCCAGGGTTATGGCGACAAGACATATAAAAAGTGAACAGGTAGATGACGTATTTCTGAATAGCCTGAATGATGTAAGTGTCCTTCTTACAGGAGTTCTTGGCACAACAGGTATAGAAACAGCTGAGATGCTGAAATCTGTTGCTGACAGGATAAAACCTGAATTGGTTATAGTTATTGACGCACTTGCAAGTTCTTCGTTTTCAAGGCTTGGAACGTCTGTTCAGATATGTGATGCCGGGATTTCTCCGGGAAGCGGTGTGGAAAACAGAAGAAAGGAGATTTCACAGCGTACTCTCGGCATACCTGTTGTGGCAATTGGTGTTCCCACAATAATCGATGTCCATACTGTTATAGAAAGTGTTACGGGTGATAAACCTGATGAAAATATGCCTAACATGATGGTTACGCCCAAAAATATCGACAGTCTTATAAATCATGTTTCCGGACTTATATCAACAGGATTAAATATGGCTCTTCAGCCTTCTCTTGATTTTGAAGATGCTGCTGAAATTTCCAATCAATAAAAAAACTCTCTTTGCAGAGAGTTTTTTATGATAATGATAAAAATCAGAATTCCATTTTCTTTTCAAGAAATGCAACCAGATCGTTGATGTTTACTCTTTCCTGTTCCATAGTGTCACGGTCACGAACTGTTACACAGTTGTCCTTTTCAAGTGTATCAAAGTCATATGTTATACAGAATGGTGTACCGATTTCATCCTGTCTTCTGTAACGCTTGCCTATAGTACCTGCTTCGTCGAAGTCAACCATAAAGTGTTTGGAAAGCATTGCATACAGTTCTTCAGCCTGAGGTGAGAGTTTCTTTACGAGAGGGAGAACAGCACACTTGAATGGTGCAAGAACAGGGTGCAGATGGAGAACAGTTCTGACATCTTTCTTTTCATTTCCGTTCTTGTCAACAGATGTGAGTTCCTCTTCGTCATATGCTTCTGAGATAATGGAGAGGAAGAGTCTTTCAACACCGAGTGATGGTTCAATAACGTATGGAATGTATTTTTCATTTGTTTCCGGATCAAAGTATTCGAGAGTCTTGCCGCTTGTGTTGATGTGCTGCGTAAGGTCGTAGTCTGTTCTGTCTGCAACACCCCAGAGTTCACCCCAGCCAAATGAAGGGAAGAGGTATTCGAAGTCTGTTGTAGCTTTTGAGTAGAAACAAAGTTCCTCCGGATCGTGATCACGAAGTCTGAGGTTTTCTTCCTTAAGACCGAGGCTGAGAAGCCAGTCTTTGCAGAACTGTCTCCAGTATGCAAACCATTCGAGATCTGTACCAGGTTTGCAGAAGAATTCAAGTTCCATCTGTTCGAATTCTCTTACTCTGAAGATGAACTTACCCGGTGTGATTTCATTTCGGAATGACTTACCAATCTGAGCAACACCAAAAGGAACCTTCTTACGTGTTGTACGCTGGATATTTGCGAAGTTTACAAAGATACCCTGAGCTGTTTCAGGTCTGAGGTAGATTTCTGACTTGGAATCTTCAGTTACACCCTGAAATGTTTTAAACATAAGGTTGAACTGTCTGATATCAGAGAAGTTTGACTTTCCGCATTCAGGACATGTGATGCCTTTTTCTCTTATGTAGTCCATCATCTGTTCGTTTGACCAGCCGCTTGGATTTGTGCCGTCAAAATTTTCGATAAGATTGTCAGCTCTGTGTCTCGTCTTGCATTCCTTACAGTCCATAAGCGGATCAGAGAAACCGCCGATGTGTCCGGAGGCAACCCATGTCTGCGGATTCATAAGAATAGCGCTGTCAAGACCTACGTTGTATTTGTTTTCCTGAACGAACTTTTTGAGCCATGCCTGCTTGATGTTGTTCTTAAGCTGCATACCGAGCGGGCCGTAGTCCCATGTGTTAGCAAGACCTCCGTAAATCTCTGAGCCAGGATATACAAAGCCTTTTGATTTACATAAGTCAACGATTTTATCCATAGTTTTTTCTGTGTTTAACATAAAAATACCGTCCTTATTTATTAGTTATCAAATTATAGTGAACACAAAAAGAATCATGCGTTTACTATTAATATTTTTATCTTATTGCCCTGCATATCCGTTTCCCGCAGTCACTCCATGCATATCGGCTAATAATAAGTGAAAAAATTCATTTACTATATATTTTATGATAAATACATAAGGTTGTCAAGGGTTTTTCAGATTTTTGTATTATGAGTAAAAACAGATTATTCCACACAGTTTTCAACAGCGTGTGGAAAACTGTGTGGAATAACGTTTAAAAAGCCGGATATATTATTTAAAAACAGCATAAAAAACGGTTTTAGTTAAGTTGAAAATGTTGAATGGAGATTTCAGAGATGTTGAAAGTTTTCTATAGATTAATAACCCGAAAAATTATGTGAGGTCATCCACAACATCAGATACAATATCTCCTGCATCACTTGCAGCTGTTTCAATGACATCCGGAATAACCTCAAGAGGAGAAGATTCGTCAGGCATTACTCCGTTTTCAGAAACATTTCCGCTGTCCGGATCAAGCATATTGTTTTCATCTTTTCTGTCAGTTGTTTTTTGGGTGTGAGATGTTGTTAATGATGTTGTGTCAGATACTGATGTCGTCACTGTTGAAGTTGTAGTTTTTTCTGAATCTGATGAGGCATTATTACTGTTGTTATTTTTGTTTCCACATGAAGCGAGGATCAGACTCATTAAGAAACACATGCATGATATAGCTATAGCTTTTTTCATAATGAATTTTCCTTTCGTTTTATATATTGCTATATTATAATATTTTATCTTATAATATATAGTAAACGACAAATTTATTTTGACGGTTACTAGAATTATTATCTCACATGTATGCGGATATATTCAAAATTAAACTAAACGCAGTAATAATTTTTATTGAAAAATAAAAAGCATATGCATTTTATGGCATATGCTTAAAAATAAATTATATTTCTGACTGTGAATCCGGTGTTACAAATTCGATGGTATAGAGTGAGGAAATAATTCCGTCGAGATTAAGATATTCGAAAATAGTTTCCTTCGCAATTTTATATGCTCTGTAACAAAATACCAGCACAAATCATATATGATAACGGCATTTCAAGGGAATTTTCAATTATCCTGAGTTCCCGAGTTTTTTTAGTCTACAACAAAACTTATAGTTACACATCCGTATTGAAGCTACGTAGTTACGTGATTATATGAGATTAAACACTTGACTTTTCTGTTTAAACATGCTATGATGTAGATGTAATAAATTTAGTCTACGTTATATGGCGAGTGGCGAGGAAATCATGTATATAAACTATAACATTGTAAATGGAAAAGAGTATGGAACCGTAACTACATCTGTTCGAAAAGGGAAAAGTGTTTCAAAAGGTGAACAGATTTATCTCGGAAGAGTAGTTGATAAAGTAAACGGTATTTTTAAAAGTCGTGAAAGAGGATTGTTCAAATATGATATTACAACAAATTCGTACAGTCCTGTTCCAGCCGATTTTGAAGAACCTAAAGAACAACGAAAAACCAAATATTCAAAGCGTCCCGTTCTAATAGTATCATTTGGAGATATCTATTTGCTTGATTCTTTCATGAGTAAAAGTGGAATTATGACAGCAATAAATGCTATCAATTACAAAAATCAAGATACACTTCACGCACTGATTACATACTACATACTTACAACATATTCAAATTGCCATGCTGAAGACTGGTGGGAACTTACATACGCGAAATATCTTTATCCTAAAGCTCAGATGACATCGCAAAGGATAAGCGAAGCACTTGCTGATATAGGGAGTGAAGATGCAAAAAGAGGTTTTTTCAAAGAGTATTTTAAATTTCTCGCTAAAAGAAGAGGTACGGATGATTCAAGTGGTATTGATGATGGTATCCTGATTGATAGTTCCGGACTTCCTAATTCTGTACATTTTCCGTTGACGGCTGTTAATAATCATAACGGTGTAATCAGCGAAGAACTGAGACTGATTTATGTTGTTCAGCAACATACGGGAATGCCATTGTTTTTTAGATATGTTGCCGGAAATGTTATTGATGTCAGTACCATAACAAGAACCATAGCTGAGCTAAAAGCAAACGGAGTAAATACTAAATTTGCTATTCTTGATGCCGGATATTATACCGGTGCAAACGCTGATGCTCTTCTTGATTCGGGCATTTCTTTTATGGCTCGAATGAAGAGTAATTTTAAGGTATACAAAAAAATTGTAAATGAACATCTTAATGGTCTGATGGTAAAAGAAAATGCGGTAATATACAATAAGCGACTAATATATATCAAATGCGTTCCGTGTATGATTGGTCAGAAAGAAAATCGAAAAGCTTATGCATACCTTTGTAAAGACATGACAGCTTACAATGAAGGGCAAAAAAATGCTATTGCACGAGCCGAAGATGAAAGTCTTACTGCTTCAGATATTTTTGATGATTTACAAAGACAAGGAGTATTTGTACTTGTATCAACCCGAAGGGTTGCTGTCGATAAAATACTTCCGTTATATTACATGCGAGATCAGGTTGAAAAAATATTTGAACTGTGTAAACAGGAAGAAAAAATTCTTCCGATAAATGTTGAATCAGAGGCTACATTAAGAGGACATCTGCTGATGACTTTTATTGCATCCGTTGTACTTAAAATGATGACAGATAAACTTCGGAATACAACGCTAACGACTGAATCAATGTTTATGAATTTACATGAACAGCATGCAATTATATATGACAATGAATTTGTAACAACAGAACCTGTTAAGAAAATGAATGAAGCGTATAAAGCGTTTAACATTCAGTGTCCTGTAACTATACAACGATAGTCATGAAAATGTAGACTAAAAAATTCTCGGGAACTCAGGATTATTTTGAAACTATAAATGAACAAATTTGAAAAAATAGATGTTATCTAAAAATAAACAATTATTTTGTTGTACCGATTCGCTAAAAATATAAAAAACAGATATTTTTTTTATTCGGAAATAGTTATTAAGCCAAACTTTTTTGAAAAAACAATCATTATATTGACAAAAATCCGATATAGAGTTACAATACTATTTGTTATGTGGAGATTTGTTCGTGTTAGTTTGATTCACATCATAATATTTTTACTTAATCATGGAGGAGTATTATATGAAAAAAAGTATTAAGAAAAAATTTAGCGCACTGATGTGTGCAACACTTCTTGCTAGTACTGCAGTTTCAGTAGGTGCAGCTACTTTTGGAAATGGTAAGTGCGGGGCTTCTAATGTAGAAGTTCTTCAGGTTAGATATAATGGTGCAGCGTGGAATTATTCAGGATCTGGTTACAAATGGGCTTCATTTACATATACTAGAAATGGTAGAACTCTTATGAAGAAAACCGTTAATCAGGGAAGGGTTTCTGGTTCAGTATGGGATGACTTGATTCATTGGGATGATGCACACACAACTCATTTTTATTGGAATTGTGGCTAATCAATAGATGCATTATTTAACACGAACAATTATTCCACATAAAAATAAATTTATTCAAACTGCGCACATTTAATACTTGTACATTTTATTAGTTTATAGTAAATATGATTATAATTAAGATGAGTCGTCTGTATTACATTGAGATTAGAAAATATCTTGTATATATTTTTTAAAAATTCTTAAATTAACTAGAGTTTTTAAGGTATATAGTATTATGAGTATTTATCTAAAGTATTTTGGATGTAGTGCGTTATTCATTTTTGACTAAATCGAAATATTATAGGAGAATTGATGAAAAAGTCCTTATTTACAAAACTTGATAGATTTGAATTATTATGTTGTTATATATTATGCTTTGGATTTAATTTTTTGTTTGACTACTCTAAGACTTTAAATATTGATTCCTATTTTCTGCAAACGTTTTTTAAACAATTATATGATTATCAAGTTTTTATAACGGTGTCATTGTCATTTATTATT
>JAEDJV010000016.1 GCA_016296165.1 Oscillospiraceae bacterium
AAAAAACAAGGCATTTAGAATTACATCCAAACGCCTTGTTTTTTTATGATCATCTAAAATTCAGAAAAGAAAAAAACTTTTCACCCCATTCTGATAAGTTTTTATCCCCTTCAGTCTTCACCAATCATTTTCAGATAAATATCTGTCTTCATATAATCCTCAACGCTTCCAAAAAACTGAAGTGTACGTCCCATATGGAGAATTTTCGTAGCGTACTTTACTGCACTTGGTATGTCGTGAGATACCATAATTACAGTTATCCCATGACTATTAAGATGTTTAATTATTCCGTACATCTCTGCCGTAACTACCGGATCAAGTCCTGTAACCGGTTCATCAAGTATAAGAAGCTGTCTTGTTGCAGAGAGTGCTCTTGCAAGAAGAACTCTCTGCTGCTGACCACCTGACAGATCACGATATGATTTTTTTGCGATATCTGTTATGCCGAGAAGCTGCATATTTTTAAAAGCTTTTTCTCTCTGTTTACCTGAAAAGAAAGGTCTTAGTCCATTCTGGTTAAGACATCCGGAAAGTACAACTTCAGATACACTTGCAGGAAAATCCCTCTGAATGATCGTCTGCTGCGGAAGATAGCCTATTTCCGTCTGCTTTATTCCCTTGTAGTTTATCTCTCCGGAATTTATCTTCATAAGTCCGAGAAGACCTTTCATAAGAGTACTCTTTCCGGAACCGTTTTCTCCGACTATACACAGATAATCACCTTTGCAAACATCAAAACTGACATTTTCAACAGCGACTTTTTTTTCATAATTCATTGTTACATCAGTACATGATATAAGGATATTATTTTCCATAGTTTCTTCCATCTTTCAGTTTATTTTAATTAAATCTATCCACTATATTATACAGCAATTAAGGAATTTTATCAACATCACATTGGAATAATCTTCACATCAAATACGACACGGCCTATTTTTAGTACAGAGCCTGTAAATATCTCTGACTCACCCTTTATCTCTTCCCCGTCTACATATGTATGATTAAGCGAACCGAGATCTTCAACAAAAATCTTCGAGTCACGTGAATAGATACGGCAGTGTTTCTGAGATACACTTCTTTCGTTATAAATAATGTAATCAGACATTGCTCTGTTTCTTCCGATAACCGCATCTTTTTCCGAGGAAATTTCTATCCTGTTGTCCGGATTTCCTATCTCAGTAAGAATAATCATAAAATACTTGTCTTCCTTGAAAAGAATCCTTGTTGATACTGTACTAAGAAGCGTTGTGATACTTCCGCTTTTCTTCTTTGACAGGGGTACTGTGTACGGAGGAATTTCTTCTACGCTAACCTGTTCCGCATTTTTCTCAACAGGGGTTTTTTTTCTGTTCTTCCGAAGCATCAGCACAAGAATAAATCCGAGCATAACTGCAATCAGCGAAACGATCACAACCAGTATTTTTAGTTTATATGACTCGTCACTATCTGAATACATCGGGGCTCCCACGTCAATTGTTTCTTCAAGAACTGTAGAAATCCCCTGACCTTCAAATTTCAGCTGAACAGTTACAAGACCTCCGTCTTTTAAAATATCATCTGCAAGCTTTGTATTAAAATGATAAATACATGAAAAATTATTTATGGCAGTAGCTGTCATCTTACTGTCAGACGGGGATTTACAGCGATACATCTCCTGGAAAAACGGTATATCGCCAAGCATATCTGAAAAAACTGCATTTGAACTGTCATCTGTGATAACAAAATATGCGGGATATACATTTTCAATTTCCTCTGATTCTGAAAACATAAGATAATTAAGTGTATCAGAATTCGTAAATATGATAAGTCTTTCAAACTTATCAGTTTCTGATTTTTCTTCTTTGTAAAATGCATTAAGTATGTCATTTATATCTGAACTGTCACTCGCAATCTCAATTTTTTCAGCTGTGTCAAGAATTTTCATCTGATTCTGTGTAAAATCCAATTCGGTACTGATCCTGTTTTCACCAAACGAAATCAGTCTGAAGGTTTCATTTTCAGATAATGAAAGCAGTTCCCTTAAGACTGACAGACACGAAGCTTTTTGGTTTTCATCTGAAAAAATACACCTGTCAATCATGAAAGTAGTTTTTATATCTGTCTGATTATTTAAAACACAATATTCATTAATCTCTGTTTTAATGCCGTTTGCAGCTGCACCTTCAAGTATGATATCAGAGGACTCAAGATTAATGTACATATCAAGCGTATCCCCTGAGAACCAGCTTTTAATAATTTTAGTTTCTCCTGCCGCTGCATTATGACAGTTTCCAGTCAACAAAAAAGAAATTAACACAATTAATATCGTAAAAAATCTTTTCATCTGTTCTCTCCTGTCATATTTTTCAAGACCATTCTGCTGAGTTCATCCCCATGCTGCAGAATATGTCCTCCTGTAAATTCACTTCTGTATGAATTCACAGGTTTTTCAACAATTATTTTTTTATCTGTTAAAAACAAATTTTTCTTCATCAGAGTTTTTATTCTTTCTTCAGCCAGAGCATACATCTCTGCCGCCTTCGATATTTTTTCCGCTGTTTCTTCGGCAGCGGCAATCTGTCTGACAAGCGTTTTTTCAGTCTCAGAAAGAATTTCATATCCTTCTTCATTAACCGAATTTTCAGACATTATTTTTCTTAAAATCTCAAGACTATTCCGTAAACTTTCCGAAAGTTTTTTAAATCCCTGAATGCATTCATCTGCATCCGAACCGATAAATTTTGTATATCTCATAATTAATTTGTTTCCTCACCAGTCAAAAGAAAAGCCACTCAGAGTATCTTCTGATGCTTCCGTATTTTCAAGTGTCTCACGACAGTTTTCCGTTATTTTTTTTATATATTCAATTGAATCATCAAAAGAAGAAACCAGAAGATCTGCAGCCTCCGATTTGCAGCTTTTTCTGATATCCTCTTTTACAAGCATAAGTTTATTAATTATCTGGTTGTATTTTTCATATCTGTTCATAATACTCCCCCGACAATACGCATCAGTTCCTGCTCTGTGCTGTCATATTCCATACAGATTTTTTCAAGTATCTGTGCATATTCGCTTATTATCTTCTCACAATACATAAGTTTTTCTTTTACATCCCTGACGTTTTCTCCTGTAAAACCTTCTGTTTCTCTGTGCCACTCTGCAGCAGCATTTTTTATTTCTGCCAGAGATGTCTTTAAAACTTCTTCTGAATAAAATATATCCGCCATATTATTCCTTCTCCATGTTCTCAAGCTCTCCGACTGTTCTGATAAGTTCCCTGTACATATGGTCAGTCTGTGCAAGGAGCTGTTCTCCTGATTTGGATTGCCATATATCCGGAAGCATTTCACGAAGTTCTTTTAGTCTTGCAATATCAGAATTTATATTTTCAGTAAGAGCTTTTATTTTATTTTTCATAATAATATATCGCCTCTCTCCTAGATTATCATTAACCTGCATCCATTTCTGAGCCCATATTCATCAAGAGTCATTTCCGGATTAAGCGGAAGCCGGAGTTCTGAACAGTACAGCCGGGGATTATATTTTCCTGAAAACAATAATTTATTTTTTTCATATATTCTTATTTGTTCTGTGAATATTTTCATCAGTTCAGAGATTTTCAGTCTGCAGTCAATAATAAAGTCATACGTTCCCGATGAAGCCGGACAGATAACTTCAGCTGTTACAGTATTTTCATTCATACTTGTATTCTCCTGTAAATTCTGCCAGTTCTGTTCCGGAAACAGTTCCCTTACCGCCTCTTAGTATAAAAAAGTTTCTCCCTGATACTGTTTCGAGAAATTCTCTCTTTTCTCCATCTGTTATGACCGGTGTCAGAATATATTCAGATACAAACAAATTACTAAGTTCTACTGAAACAATCAGATCTTCTGAACAGTAAATCCACATATCAGGTTTATCATCAGAAAGCACAAGCGGCGAAGTGAAGAATTTTTCTGCAATAAAATGCACATGACACTCAGGTATAACTGAGTTGCCTGAAAGTGTAATCATTCCCTTCTTATGAAGTACCTCAGCAGTTTTTATGTATTCATCATGGTCTATATAAATATCTCCGAACCGCTGCTCAAGACTATTCACATCACCTGCAAGATCCAGCAGCAGAACAAGTTCCTTCTTTTTAATTCTATACGATAATCCCATCAGAAAAAATTCTCCTTAAGCGTGTTCTTAAAAAATTCCTTCAGATTATCACAGTAATTTCTTGAAAAGAAAATCTGCGATTCATCCTTCATCAGAAGTGTTCTCTCTTTGTAATTAACTTCTTTTATGTAATTGGCATTGACAACATAGCTCCTGTGTATTCTGAGAAAATAATCCGGTGCACTGTTCATAACAGATTCAAGCGAATCATAGAATTCAAAAATCTGTGAATCCGTATGAAATTTTATCTTCTTGCTCTGAACTTCAATAAGCATAATTTTGCAGAAAGAAGCTGAAAATTCTTTTCCGCTGATTTTAAAAGAATATGATTCCCTGCTTATAAGTTCATTCATCCTTTCATGATCAGCATATATCTCATCAATAAGTCTCTCAAGTCTTACATCATCTGTATCTTCAAGCAAAAATCCGGAGGGCCTGACAGATGGAGTTACTGCATCAAACATTTCATCCGGAGACTGAAGCACAAGAACTATATAGTTCCTGTCATTTGAAAGTCTTATGCTCTCAGCTATTTTTTCAAGTTTTGAATCATCTCTCCGAATCATATAGAGTGATTTCCCGCCAAAAGAACAGGTCATAGAGATAAGCCTTGACGGGTCATCAAAACATTCATTTTTGTCAAGCTGTTTATCAGTCGATTTTATATAGCCGACACATCGTTCGTTTAGGTGAACTGCATTTTTCTTATTTCTGTTATATACAAATAGACTTAACATGTTCCTCTCCTGTATCATATGAACTGAATATTGTGAAAGCCTTTTTATTGCAGTACAGACTGTTGTCTGAAAATCCCGCAATAAAATTCACACCAAGTCCCCCGCCCTTTTCAAAAAACGTTTCCGTTATGGCACTCATATCCTCCCTGTATTCCTCATCATAAATACATCTGCAGACATCATCAAGATCTCTGAAAACAACAGTTATATCCTCACCATGATATGTTCCCTCTGTTTTACGCTGTCCGTTTCTCACTTCAAAAATCTTCTTAAGAGCAAGCAGCAGAGAGAACATCCCGTCAGCTGCATAAAAGTATTCTGCACCTTTTATTTCTTTTTCTCCGGAAACATCATGACTCCATACCAATACTCTGCTGTTTTCGGTTCTGTTTTCTATTATTTCAGCAAATACTTCAGAGGTCATATTTTTCACTTTACTGCAGTATATAGTTTTATCTGCAGATGTAAAAGATGTTTTGATGTCTGAATACCTATCTGCTATTTTGGCAATCTTTTCTGATAGTTCCCGAATCTTCTCGTTTCCTGTTCCATGACAGCAAAGAGCAGTCTGGAATTCAAGGATACGTCTGTCTTTTCTTATAAGACCTCTTCCCTGAACAGAAATATCAGTATTTTCAGGACGAATCCCAAGAAAATCGCAGTATTCTGTACTGTCTGAAAGTTCAAAGGTAATAACGGTTCTGAAATTCTGTCTTGTCCGCATTCGCATATCAGAGATTTGTTTTACCGTTGTTACCAGATAAATCCCGTACTTTGAACACATTCCTGATAAAGCTGTAAATTTTTCTTCAAGGACCGGATATGTTTCCCTGAAAAAATAATACCCGTCAAGAAAAATAACCATGACGGCAACATCATCCGCTGTCTTTATGTACTCTGTAAAATCAGCTGCATTTTTTGAAATAAAGATATTTCTTCTTCGCTCAGTTTCTGACAAAATCCTGTCAAAAAAACTGGCGGTTTCCTTTTCTGCCGGAAGAGAAAGTATTTCTCTGCAGTGAGGTAATTTTTCATACGGTGAAAATAAACCTCCTGAAAAATCCAGTACGGAAAAATTCACTTTATCAGGTGAATATCTGTCCGCAAGTGAATAAATCATAGTTGTAACCAGCGTGGTTTTTCCGCTTCCTGACATGCCGGCTGCAAGAATATTTCCAGAAGTATAAAGATCATATACGGCAGCATAAACTTTCTGTTCCTCCGGATCATCAGCAATCCCGAATGTACAGATTAATCCGGATTCATCTTGCTCAGTGCAAGGAAGCTCTGACAGGAAAACTTCTGACGGAAGCGGATTCACCCATAACTTTGGTGACGGAGCTATATTATGCTTTTTGCATATTTCATTTATATATCCGATCAGAATATCAAGCTGACTGTGTTTCCTGGAACCCACCCTATCCACAGGCTGAATAACAGCAGGGGAAGCGTCAGTATTTATCATATAGACCTTACTGTCGGACGATGAATTATATTCTGCTCCGGAATATCCTGTCTGGATTTCCTCAAAAATCTCATCATTACCCACCTGAACAAAAGCTCGTCCCGTAACGGTTATGTCAGCTGCTTCATAACGTCTTAGCATCTCATTGCTGTCTGACTTATCCTGGACCTTAAGGCAGATTCTGAAATGAGAGTTGCTCCATATTTCGTTGTCAACAACACCCGCCGGTCTCTGTGTGGCAAGAATAAGGTGAAGTCCAAGACTTCTTCCAACACGCGAAGTACTCACCAGCTGGCTTATGAACTCCGGATGGGCTCTTTTTAATTCGGCAAATTCATCACATATTATAATGATATGAGGCATTGGTTCAGCTGCTGCGCCTTCTCTGTACAGTTCCATATACGCATCTGTATGGTTTATACCATAGTCTCTGAATATTTTCTGCCTTCTTCTGATTTCACTTTTTAATGATACCAGTGCCCTTCCGACCGGATTTCCGCCATCAGAAATATTGGTTACTATTCCGGCTGTATGAGGGAGATTTTCGAAAACCTGTGACATACCTCCGCCCTTGTAATCTATCAGAACAAATGAAATCTCTGACGGAGAATATTCAAGCGCAAGTGAGAGAACAAGAGTCTGGAGCATTTCTGATTTACCGGAACCGGTTGTACCGGCTGCAAGTCCATGAGGCCCGTGCATACTTTCATGAATATCAAGAATAAATCTGCTGTCAGCACTAGTGCCGATACAAGCTCTTATCCCCTCTGAAGATTTGTTTTCATTATATTTTTTTAATATATCCACATCTTCTGCTTTATTTATTCCAAGCATCTCAAAAAAAGTCAGACGTTCAGGTATAATCCCTGCATAATTGTCAGCTTCATGCATTGCAGCAAGTCTGCGTGCCAGCATATCAGCTTCCGTAACTGACAGCCCGTTAGTTGTCACAAGCGATAAAACTGTTTTGCTGTTTCCACTAATACTGACACATTGATTATCAGACACATTCAGAAAAATAAACACCGCGCCTATATCCTCAGTTATTTCAGTAAAGCGGCGAATCGGTTCATTTATGAAAATATCCTCAGATGAGCAGAAAATAATATAATGCGGAAAGAATCTCTCACCATATCCGTTCCTTCTTTTTTCATATCTTTTCTGAAGAATCCCTGTAAGTTTAAAAAGGAGTTTTCTGTAGGATTTTTCATCTTCAGCTGCATACCTTTCTGAATTATCATCTGAACAGATATGCGGCAGCCATCTTATAAAACGAAAGTATTCTGCCATATCCGGAGTTATAAAACTCATCATTCTGACATCACCTGTGCTGAAAAGCAAAGAACAAAGAACAGCAATTCCGGCTGCCAGATTGCATATCTCTTCCTTTTCACCTGAAAAAATATATTTTTTCTCATCAGAAAGATCAAGTATCTGCGGAACAGAATCGGACACCAGATACTGTTCAGCAAGTTCACAGAGTTTTTGGTCATCTGAATTGTTTAATTTCAGAAGAAATCTCAGATCTGATCTCCCGGTACCGACTCTCACCCTAAGAAAATCAGGGGAATCTTTTGATATTTTTCCTGTGTTCATTGTGTTTTCTGAAACAACAGCATCAACTACGGAAATATATTTTGAAGACATAAAAGATTCATATTCTTTTACTTTATCTTTCATAAGTCTGATGCATTCAGAATAGTATTTTTCTGAATCTTCACGATTCTTTTCATTTATTTTTTTCGACTCTTTCCCAGTCTGAATTTTTCTTAATCCGTACATTGAAGCACTAATCAATGCTGCAGTACCGGCAAATGTTCCTGCCAGAACCGGAAGAGACAGAGAGCCTATAATTGCCGCCGATGCAGAAAGTACTGCAGCAGAAGGTATTGCAGGCTTTAGTGTATCAGCTATGTCTGTATTTTTATCTGATATCTGTACAGGGGCATATCCTTTAATACAGAGAGGTTCTATGCTTTGTTCGCATACTGTAAGCGATTCATTCTTTGTAATCATATTAAATTTAACTGAATTTGTTTCGTTTTTGATGTTTTCAGCTTCAGAAAGCGTTACTTCTGTCCTGACATTCACGCTTACAGCAACAATTTCTCCTAGAAAAATAATTTTTGTTCCGAATATACAAACGGTATCAAACATTCTTAGTCTGGTTTTCTCTTTTATCTTTTTTCCGTTAATATAAACACCGTTACGGCTTTTGTCTTCAATGCAGAAACCACTGTCCGTCAGGCTTATTATTGCATGTATATGGCTTACCAGTTCATGATTTATAAGTATGTCCGATTCCTTATTTACGCCGATAACAACTGTGTCTGACAGAAAATAGCTTTTAAAAGGTGCATTTTCCGGTTCTGTCTTACTTATGAGGAGTACTGCTGATACTGAAGTTCGTTTTATGCTTATCGTAACTGTTTTTCCGTCTTCAAGTACTGCGGATTCTTTTGAATTAACGGTTATATGCTCATTTGGGGATACACTCCATATCCCATCCGTATTTTTCAGTTCAAGGATACAGCCCTTTTTCCCGGTATGTGCTGAGATATCAACTGAAAATCTGTCCGTATCTGTATCCGGCAATATAGTTTCCTTTATTTTGTCCTTAAAAAAAATATATAGAGTAAATATCATTTTACCAGCCTGTTCGTTATATTTTTCTCCCCGATAAAATTAATTCCGTTCATCATAATGCGTATAAAATTATACCATAAACAGAAATTTTTTTCAATACTGGAATTATTACATATAAATATCCTGCACAAAAAACTATTGATTTTATCCTCGAAATATAGTATAATTATAATAATACTAACATAAGGCATTAATTAAAAATATTTTTCATATGATTTAATATATATTTATTTACGCCTCGAAAGGAATGAAAACCAGATGAAAATAGATTTACACTGTCATACGACTCTGTCTGACGGCTCGCTTGGTATCGAAGAGATTATAGCTCAGGCGAAACGAACCGGAATAGACGTTCTTTCAATAACAGACCATGATACGCTTGCCTCGTTCTCAAGAGCTGCCATACTCGGTGAGAGATACGGAGTAAAAATTATACAGGGCGTTGAGATGTCTGCGTGGGACAAGGAAAGAAATCAGAAAGTACATATTCTCTGCTATGCACCAAAAAAACCTGACAGACTTGAAGGTCTGTGTCTTAAATGCTGTGAGATAAGAAAATCATGTTCCAAGGAAATGATAGAAAAAGTACGTCAGATTTATCCAATTACCGAAGAAAGCGTCCTGAAACATGCAACCGGAAGCAAGAGTATATTTAAACAGCATATTCTCAGAGCACTTATAGACTACGGATATGCTCTTGAATTTTACGGTGACCTCAATGACAAACTTTTCAATCTTAAAAACGGTACATGCCTTGTTGAACGTGAATACCCGGATGTAAAGTTTGTACTTGAACTTATAAAAGCTGCAAGAGGTGTTTCAGTAATGGCTCATCCTTCACAGTATGACAACATTGAACTCCTTGAAGAACTTGCATCCGCTGGAAAAATTGACGGCGTGGAAATAGACCACTATACTGCTGATGACAATGCAAAAGCCAGAATGCGTGAGATTGCTGAAAAATATAACCTCATAGTAACAGGAGGCTCCGACTTCCATGGACTTTATAACGCACAGCCTTCTCATATCGGCAGCAGCACAACAACAAAAGAAAATCTCGACAGAATTATTAAGCTCTCCAATAAAAGAGGAGCTGATAATTAACTCATAGATAACCATGATAATAACCATTATGGTTATTAAGAAAACTAAAATAAAGGAGTAAAAAATCATGACAGTTAATTACACACCAAAGGGCGTATGCTCAAGAAACATTGCTTTTGATCTCGAAGACGGAATCATCAGAAACGTAAAATTCACAGGCGGATGCAACGGAAATCTTCAGGGTATAGGAAAACTTGTTGAAGGCATGAAGGCTGACGAAGTTATTTCAAGACTTGAAAATATCAACTGCAACGGTAAGGGTACTTCATGTCCTGATCAGCTTGCAAAAGCAATAAAGGCTAATATCTGATGCTTCAGATAGAAAGTTTTCTGATTCGTTTTACAGGAGCGGCGATCTGTTTAACAGGCGTCGTTCTGTTTTTAAACGCATTTTCTCTTGGAATCAGGAACATCGGAAATATTTTTGGCATCTCTGTAGCCATAGTTCTTTTCGTATTTTTTGCATTTAACAGAGCGGCATCATCCGTTTTGCAGAAGATGTGGCAATACAGTACAGGTAAATTCTTTGTCTCTTCCATCGTAATATTTTTCTGCACAGGTTTCCTTATAGCATTTGTTCTTTCTTTTTTCATGACAAAGGAAATGCTTAACAAACCATACAAATCGTATCCTGCTGTTCTTCTCGGATGTAAAGTAAACGGAACCACTCCGAGTATGATGCTTGGAAGACGTCTTGATGCCGCTTATGATTATCTTACAGAAAATGAAGACGCAGTTATAATAGTTTCCGGGGGACAGGGAACCGGAGAAGATATTTCCGAAGCAGAATGCATGAAAAAAGAACTTGTCCGAAGAGGAATTTCACCGGAACGTATTCTCAAAGAAGACCAGTCCACAAACACTTCGGAAAACCTTAGCTTTTCCAAAAAAATTCTTGAAGAGAAGGGATTAGGGAATCACATTGTAATAATTACTGATTCCTTTCATCAGTTTCGCTCCTCACTCATTGCGCATGATCTCAGTCTTGAGACGAACAGTTTCAATGCGCGTACTCCCTGTTACCTTGTTCTTACATACTGGGTTCGCGAATGGTTTGGAATAATGGAACAAATCATTTTCAAATAATATTCAGAAAAAAACACCTCTGTTACCATATATGATAACAGAGGTATTTTTTTATTTTTATAAAAATTACTGTTTATTCTTAGCTTCGATATCAGCAAGAGCATCTTTTCTTGAAAGATTGATTCTTCCCTGATTGTCAATTTCCATTACCTTGACGATAATCTCATCGCCGATGGAAACAACATCTTCAACCTTTTCAACTCTTGATTTGTCAAGTTTTGAAATGTGAACAAGACCATCCTTGCCAGGAGCTATTTCAACAAAAGCACCAAACTGCATGATTCTTACTACTTTACCCTTGTAGATAGCACCTACTTCAGGATCATTAGCTATAGTCTTAACAATCTGGAGTGCCTTGTTAGCCTTTTCGTAATCAATACCTGAGATAAATACTGAACCGTCTTCAGAGATATCAATCTTGACTTCACATTCAGCAGAAATCTTCTGAATAACCTTACCGCCCTGTCCGATTACTTCACGAATCTTATCCACTGGAATCTTTGTCTGAAGCATCTTAGGAGCATACTTGCTAACCTGTTCTCTTGGCTCTGGAATAGCCTTGAGCATTATCTCATCAAGAATGTAGAGACGAGCCTTTCTTGTCTTTTCAAAAGCTTCCTTAATAATAGGCATTGTAAGACCGTCAACCTTGATATCAACCTGAATAGCTGTGATACCCTTATGTGTACCGCCTACCTTAAAGTCCATATCACCAAAGAAGTCTTCAAGTCCCTGGATATCTACCATTGTCATGAAGTCATCTGAATCAGGTTTTGTGATAAGACCACATGAAATACCAGCTACAGGAGCTTTAATCGGAACACCGGCATCCATAAGAGCAAGTGTTGAACCACAGATAGAGCCCTGTGATGTGGAACCGTTTGAAGAAAGCACCTCTGAAACAAGTCGTAAAGCATACGGGAATTCTTCAATCGGAGGAATAACCGGTTCAAGTGCTCTCTCAGCAAGTGCACCATGACCAATCTCACGTCTTCCTGGTCCGCGGCTTGGCTTTGTTTCACCAACTGAGTATGACGGGAAGTTGTAGTGATGCATATATCTCTTTGTCTCTTCTTCATCGAGACCGTCAATTTTCTGTGATTCGCTTACAGGACCAAGTGTAGCGATTGTAAGAACCTGTGTCTGTCCTCTTGTAAAGAGACCTGAACCATGTACTCTTGGGAGAAGTCCTACTTCAGCATTGAGAGGTCTTATTTCGTCAATTCCTCTGCCGTCTACACGTTTGCCCTCATAAAGCCAGTTTCTTACAATCTTCTTCTGAAGCTTGTATATACATTCGTCTATCATAGCAATCTGTTCAGGATACTGTTCATCGAACTTTTCGTGTATCTCATCTTTGATTGGCTGAAGTCTTTCTTCTCTGATATTCTTGTCATCTGTATCAAGAGCAACCTTTACTCTTTCTTCTGCCAGTTCAGCAATAGCATCAAAAAGGTCGTGATCTACTTCCATTGATTCAAATTCAAACTTCTTCTTACCAATCTGTTTCTGGATATCACTAATGAAAGCAACAATCTTTTTGATTTCGGTATGACCAAACTCGATAGCTTCGAGCATCTTGTCATCAGGAACTTCGTTTGCACCGGCTTCAATCATTACAATCTTTTCCATTGAACCTGCAACTGTAAGATTGAGGTCATTATGTGCTCTCTGTTCAAGTGTAGGGTTTAATACAAGTTCTCCGTCAATAAGACCAACACTTACACCGGCAACCGGTCCGTTCCATGGAATATCAGAAATTGATATTGCGATAGAAGTAGCTATCATACCTGTGATTTCAGGTGAGTTGTCAGGATCAACAGCGAGAACGGTCATCACAACTGAAACATCGTTTCTCATGTCCTTAGGGAAAAGCGGTCTGATAGGACGGTCAACAACTCGGGATGTGAGTATAGCCTTTTCTGTCGGCTTACCTTCTCTCTTTGTGAACGAACCCGGAATCTTTCCTACTGAATAGAGTCTTTCTTCGTAATCTACTGAAAGAGGGAAAAAGTCAACACCCTCTCTTGGCTTAACACTTGCAGTAACGTTAGCCATAACTACTGTTTCACCGTATCTTACCCAGCATGAACCGTTGGATAATCCACATGTCTTTCCTGTCTCAACAACAAGCGGTCTGCCCGCAAATGTCGTTTCAAACTTTCTGTAATTTTCAAACATCTTTTTCCGCCTCCGAAAATAAAATTTTACGTTTAAGGCAGCATATTCAGCAATAAACAGAATATCCGAAGTTATACCGGGTCCTCTGTTTAATGCTAAATGACTACTGCCTTCAAACTTAATTATGGGTATAATGCTGAAAAGGCAGACGGATACTCCCGACTGCCTTTTTTAAATTACTTACGTAATCCGAGCTTACTGATGACAGCACGGTATCTTTCAACGTCCTTCTTCTGAAGGTAGTTGAGAAGGTTACGTCTGTGACCAACCATCTTTAAAAGACCTCTTCTTGAGTGATGGTCTTTCTTATGAACCTTAAGGTGTTCGTTAAGGTCGTTAATTCTCTTTGTAAGAATAGCGATCTGAACTTCTGGAGAACCAGTATCCTTTTCATGAGTTCTGTTAGCTTCGATAACTGCTGTTTTTTCTTCCTTTAATAACATTGCTTTTTCACCTCTTTTAAAATTCTAGCCGGAACATAGAATAAGGAAGGTAAATCTCCCGGAAGACGGGCTTTGTCCATATTCCAAGTACACGGTACGTTAATCATTATAACATATAAAACATTGAATGTAAAGAGTTTTAGGAAATAATTTTGCCCTTTCTTGATTTTTTCTTAATCTCCACCGGCTTTTCCTTTCCTCCCATATCCTCAAAGATAACATCCTCATCTTCGTTGTTTACTATTACAGGTGATTCCGGATTCTGTTCTCCCCTGCTCTCATAATACGGATTTATTACATATTTCTGTACTACAGGATAACAGCAGAAACATACTATAAAACCGATAAAAGAGGCTGGAAAAATAAAGAGAAAAATGAAAAACTGTAAGTTAAGTTTTATAAGTAAAAACATCATTATCGGTAGAATAATATTTGAGAGAAGAGCGATACCGTTATTTTTAGGTGAAAGAAATGTAAGTGCAACAGCGTTTTTTACTATATTTTTTACCGAAAGATCAGTTGAAACGAGCATCAGATAAATATAGTAATTCATTATTGTAAACATAAACCCTACACTTATCGTAACGATAAAAAGAACATAGTAGATCGTACTTGTCCGTTCAGGGTCAAGCGCCAGTGTAGAATAGATAAAATAACCGCTTATCAGTCCAAAATACGCTATCAGATCAACTATCCCGATTACCAGTGCTTTAAAAAAATTCTTCTTATAGCTTTCTATAAAATCAAGCCAGACATACGCGTTTTTATCGATGGAATAGTTCTTTAAAACTTTTATCATGCCAGCCGTCGCCGGTCCAACAGTGACTACAGGAATACACGCTATCAGATATATTAAATTAAGCGCAAATAGTTTCCATATTCTTACCCCAAGTATTTCAAAGAAGAGCTTAAGACGGCCTTTTGACTGATTATCCTTGGCAATGCCACTTCCCGCTTTATTATAATTCCCCATCCCGAAAAATCCTGCCATTACTAATTTTTCACGCTCCTGTTTTACATCTTAAGAAGAAGTCTGTCAGTAAGAAGATAAGTAATTGCACAGTCAGCTGACGATGAAAGCAGGACAATGCCCATTAATACTGCAAAACGAAGCAAATAAAGCCTGAACTGAAGTTGTTCAGTACACTGTTCCCTGCCGGTAAAATGAAACATATACAGGTTTGAACATCTCAGAGCTTCTCTTGCAGCAAATACAAGAACTGCTGATGTAACCACAGCGTGAGGAAGTATCATAAGTGCTGTGATAAGAGTTCCCTTTATTCCATATACTGCATACATATATGAAACTGAAATTCCAAGAGAAACTCCTCTCCAAAACAGTATCAGAAGTTCTGCGATCTGTGTAATACAGCAGAATCCCATCAGGAAAAGCATTATCAGCAGAAGTGATGTCCATGACAAAGAACGTATGAAAACATCCAGTACCGACTGTGAATAAGTAAATTTTATAAATCCCTGACACAAAGCATCAGATGAAAAAATCTCTCTGTCAGTACTTCCCCGAAAAAGCATCGTTCCGAAAAGTATCCCGGCTGCCATTATCGAAAAAAGCAAGGCAATTACTTTTGTTCTTTTTAAATCTTCTTCCGAATATTTTGTTCCTTTGTTTTTCAAACCAATCATCCTTATCTGTTTAGTATCCTTATTACTAAATAAATATGAACAGAATGATAAGTTTATTCTTATTTTATTCTGACAGCTCGTAAGCTCTCTTTGTACAGCTGTCACAGGCATTTTTAACAGTCTGAACAAGATTACCCTCGTAGAGTCTGTCAAGGCCTGCAAGTGTAGTTCCGCCCGGTGAAGAAACCATCTTAATGAGCTCATCGATTGTATTTCCGGAATCAGTAATCATCCTGGCTGAACCAACAAGGCTCTTGGCAAAAAGTTTCTTTGCAGCTTCGTCTGATATTCCCTGCTCAGCTGCATATTCGATAAATGCCTTTGCAAATAGATATATAAATGCCGGACTGCTGCCGTTTACAGCAATAATCTCTTTCATCTTATCTGCCGGAATAACCGCAGTTTCACCACATGCATCAAATATGCTGCAAACCAGATTAAACTCTTCATCACTTACAGGATCAACCTTTGAAAGTGCAGTAGCACCCTCACCAAGAAGAAGAGGAGTGTTAGGCATTACTAAGACTGCCTTAAGCTCTGAAAATGTTCTTGACTTGAGATATTCTCCTGTTATACCGGCTGCGATTGAAACAATTACCTTTTCTGGAGTAAGCGAACTTTTGATTGTTTCAAGAACACCGGAGAGTACCTGCGGCTTAACAGCAAGGAATATGTAATCACATTTTTCAGTCAGTTCGTTCTCTGAAGCACATATCTCCACTCCGATATCTGCAGCTCTTTTCTTTGCCTCTTCAGAAAGATCAAATGCAAAAAGCTTTATATCCTTAAGACTGCTGCCGGAAATACCTTTCATAATGGCATAGCCCATGTTTCCGGCTCCTAAAAATCCAACGTTTTTCATAAATAAACTGCCTCCGTAAAAAATATCAATAATATAATTATACACAATGCTGCAATGATTATCAAGTAAATTCAGGTGAAAAAAATAAAAATGCACCCGGCATAACCAGGCGCATTTTTATTGTTGCATTATTTTAATTTAGGATGGAAAAATCTTGTGTGATTTTACAGCAAACTATTCAGGGTCTTAAGGAGACCCTGAGCCTGCTGTGTGGTTTATAATTTTTCAGGTATTTTGAATATATCTATTTTTCTGGTCCGAGTGTGATTTTTCCCGGATTTGATATATACTGCAGTAAACGGGCAAGTGTTGTTACACCAGGTTTTGTGCCGTCACCGAATATGTCAGCCGCTTTAAGCTGTTTTTCATTAAATTCAGTTTCTTTTAGCAGATACAGACTGAATATGGAAACGTCAGTCAGATCAACCTCGCCGCTGTTATCAAAATCACCGTATATTATTTTGTCAGATGGTATTGAAGTTGCAGTAGTTGTTGTAACCGGTTTTTCATCCGGTTCCTTACCGTCTGATATATCTCCGTATATAACACCTCGACCGTTTGTACCGAAGAAAACTCTTCCGTATTTTCTGAGGTCACCTGTTATTGCATAATTAATTGAGGCATACTGATGTTCATCATCATTAATACGGATAAATGACTCTGCCTTGTCATCTGAACGATAAACACCGTACACACCTGCATCAGTCTGACCACACATGTAAACTGCAAGATAGTCTTCTCCGTCTTTTGCTTTACCAAATCCGATAACATCACATCTTTTTACACAGTCAACAGTTTTAATCGTCTTTCCTCCATCTTCAGTATATTTAAGTCCGGTTGTTGAACCTGGAATCCATACATGACCCTCACATCCCGGAACTGCTTTAATCTTTGATGAAGTTTCAGGAAGATCTTTCTGAACAGCTTCAAATGTACGACCGCTATCATTACTTACATAGAAAGTATTTTCTGCATAAGCATAGAAAACTTCAGGATTCACTCTGTCTGAGCAGATATTCGCACCTGCAGGAAGTGAATCCACCTGAACCCATGCACTGTTATAGTAACAGATAACGCCCTGACTTGTGGCTGTTGACCATACAAATGACGAACCGTCTGCTGACACGGCAACTGTTCCACCCTGAACTATATCATCAGGATCATTGTTCTTCGGAGGAAATGTGTAGCTGACATTAGGCTGAGCTTCAGACCATGTCTTTCCGCCGTCTTTTGATATGGCAACACTCTTTTTGATCATCTCATACTGTTCTTTGTCAACATTTCCGACTCTCACTATAATCTCCGGATTAAGTTCCGCATAGTCAAGTCCTGTTGTACTTGTAAACGTTGGTCCGGTCATCATGCATTCAGGACCAACAGTAACATCTTTATGTACAAATCCGCAGATATCACCTACACCGCTTATAACCTCAACCCCATCAATCGGAGGACAGATTATATCGAGTACTGCTGTTTCTTCAATGCCGATACCCATTACTTCTATATCTACCGGCTCATCTTTGTCCCAGTTTGTTAAATTGTGTGTACCGTAAACTGTAGCGCCGGTTCCGTACATCATTTCATCCGGATCAAAAGGATTTATCTCAATGTCTCCCATCATCCAGCCAAGCTTAGGTACGGGATTCATTATATCTTCGCCCTTGTATGAACCTGCCTCATCAGCATTCATTTCCTTGCCCCATGAAAGCCACGGAGCCTTTGAAATATCCATATTGTATTTCAGAACCCTTGACGGATATGTATCTCCCATCTCCCAGATACAATCCCATGTTTCACCTCCGTCTTTTGTCCGCCATATAAAGTTGTCCGGCCACCATGACTGAAGCGAAGTAATAATAAGAGTATTCTGGTCCGAAGCATCCATCGAAATACCGGCAAAACCATAATAATTTTCATACTTTGGCGAACCGTCCCAGTCTGTTCCGGACGGAGGAGTTATATCCTTCCATTCGCCGGTATTAATATTATACTTATATACAGCTCCGTCCTGTGCCTGATAAGGACCTCCTCTGTCGCAGTATGTTACATACATCATACCATCATCACTTATTACAGCGTGATGCGGAATACCAATGTCCAGAGCATCCTTGTTATGCCTTGTAAATGTTTTTGCAGTAGGCTGTCCCTTTACTGGTTCCCATGTCTTTCCGGCATCATGACTTACATAAAGCGGATTATCAACATCTGCAACACCTACATAAATATCCTTTGTAGGACTTCCTTTTTCTGACCTTGCAGAATCAAACACTACAAAACAAAGTCCAAGATTATCTGAAGTATATTCAAACTCCGGATCCTCAATATAATTTCCCGGATTTTTAAAACTTTCAACCTTTGCCCATGTTTCTCCGTAATCTTCACTTCTCCATAACCCGTTTCCGCTTCTTGCACAGAAGTAAAGAATATTGTTGCTGTTTGGATCAACCATGAGTCTCTCACCAACTGAACGTCCCGGCATATTTCCGCCCATCTTAAACGGGAGTTCTGTTCTCTCCCATGTCTTGCCGTAGTCATCCGAACGGCATATATATCCGTTCATATTTGTCCAGCTGTTTGTATATGTACCCGCAGCAATGTAAACACGATTTGTTTCAACCGGATCTGTTGCAAGACTCTCAATTCCGAGAAGATTCCATTCATCAGGTGACACCCAGTCAGTTATAGGTTCCCACTCTAGTGTTTCCTTGTTTCTGATATATGCACCACCCATATCAGTACGAAGATAAACAAGTCCTTCTTCAGTTGGATTGTAAATAATACCCGGAACAAATCCGCCACCTCCGGCTATTTTTACATTGTCAAATCTGTATTCCTGACTTTCCTGTTTTGTCTCCGCAGCATCAGTAACCGGCGTTTTTACGCCTGAGTAATCGTTTGCAAAAACAGTTGAAAAAAGTAAAACCGCTGCAGTAGCAAAAGACGCTATGCACTTACTCTTGTGTGACATAACCTGCACGCCCTTTCATCTAACTTTACATTATCAATAATTCAAACACTAAATCAAACCCTGCAAACAGAGTTAATCGTATTCAGAAAACGTTTACAGAATTTCTACATTCAGTATTATATCACAGAGAGAGTATCTGTGTCAAGAGGAATTTAATAATTTTTTTAATATTTAATTAATTTTACTTAAATATTTAAGTACGATTTTGTTTCAAATTAAGCTAATACGCAATACTTCTATTTCACTTTCGTTTTTACGAATGAAGAAAAACAAAACTCACAAACAAATCTAATATTTAACATATATTTTATTTCGATTTTTTTGATTACTTTATGAATATTAGCATATAAAACATAAAGCACACCGTCATCCGAAAACGATGTGCCTTATGTTTCAAGAGTAGTAATTAAATGTTTAACGTTCCCCTAACCAATAGGATTTTCATATTATCTCTGCGACAAACGTATGTAATAAACGCTGCCATTATGAGTTCCCGTTCTCATAAGGCGAAAAAGCGATGCGAACTTTTCCTGTCAGACGATATGAATACAGAGTTGACTGAAAGCTTT
Source organism: Oscillospiraceae bacterium (assembly GCA_016296165.1). GTDB lineage: Bacteria > Bacillota > Clostridia > Oscillospirales > Ruminococcaceae > HUN007. The sequence continues at coordinate 19,849 of JAEDJV010000016.1, forward strand.
TTAACGGCTCTCACTTATAATACCTTTTATAAAGCAAAAACGATACACACAAAAAGAATTTTCTAATTTATACACAAATTATTTTATAATTTAGAACAAACTATTAGACATAGTGTCCAAAGCTATTTAACTTTCATTATAATAAACTCTATATAAAAAGGATCCCAAACATTTAAAAGTTCAGGATCCATAATATTACTATTTAATTAATCAGTAATTAAACGAGCTTGATGATAGCCATTTCAGCAGCATCACCACGACGTGGTCCGATCTTGATGATCTGTGTGTAACCGCCGTTTCTTTCAGCATACTTAGGTGCGATTTCGTCAAAAAGCTTCTTAACTACACCTTCCTTAGTAACATATGCTAAAACCTGACGCTTTGAATGAAGGTCATTGCTCTTACCAAGAGTTATCATCTTTTCAGCAACAGCACGAACTTCCTTTGCTCTTGTTACAGTTGTTTCAATCTGGCCGTTTTCAAGCAGATAAGTAACCATAGCTCTGAGCATTGCTTTTCTGTGGTCTGTTGTTCTACCCAGCTTTCTTGTACCTGGCATTGAAATTCACTCCTTTTCTATAGTGACGCTGACATAGGGTCAGCAATGAAAATGTTTTACTGTTATTCTTCTTCTGAAGAAAGGTCAAATCCAAGTGACTGTAATTTTTCCTTAACCTCGTCGAAGGATTTTTTACCGAGATTACGAACCTTCATCATTTCCTCTTCGGACTTGTTGATAAGATCGTCAACGGTATTTATACCCGCACGTTTTAAACAATTAAACGAACGTACCGATAAGTCAAGTTCCTCAATGGTCATCTCAAGGATTTTTTCTTTACCCTTATCGTCTTTTTCGACTAATACTTCAGCTATGCATGCTTCCTCTGAAAGGTCGATGAATAACTTTAGATGCTCGTTGAGGAGATTGGCTGCCTGAGATATAGCCTCCTTGGCCGAAATAGTACCGTCTGTCCAAACTTCCAATGTAAGCTTGTCGTAGTCAGTTACCTGACCGAGTCGGGTATCTTCTACATGATAATTTACCTTTAAAACAGGAGTATATATACTATCAACAGCAATTACGTCGATAGGCATATTTATAATCTGCTTATTGCGTTCAGCTGAAACATAACCTCTGCCTCTGTCCAGAGTGATTTCCATATACAGTTTAGCGTCTTTGCTGAGTGTTGCGATGTGCATACCAGGATCAAGTATATCTACTTCTGAATCAGTCTTTATATCACCGGCAGTTACTTCGCACTCGCCTTCTGCTTCAATGAATATAGTCTTAGGACCGTCGCTGTGAAGTTTAGCTGTTAAGCCTTTAATGCTGAGGATTATCTCAGTAACATCTTCTTTAACACCCGGAATTGTTGAGAGCTCGTGGTGAACCCCGTCAATCTTTACTGATGTTACAGCAACACCAGGAAGTGAGGAGAGTAATACTCGTCTTAAACTGTTACCAAGTGTGATACCATAACCACGTTCGAGCGGAGATAATACAAACTTGCCATATTTGCCGTCACTTTTGAGATCAACTGTTTCAATTTCCGGTTTTTCTATTCTTTCAAGCATAAAAACCCTCCTATTTCGCAATCACATTAATAGTAATTAGTCGTTTGAATGTCATTATTTTAAGAAACCCTAAGAGATTACTTAGAATAAAGTTCGACAATCAAATGCTCTTCTACTTCATAGTCAAGGTCTTCCTTAACAGGCATACGAACAACCTTAGCTGAGAAATCCTCTTTGTTAGCTTCGAGCCAGAGTGGGATTACTCTGCCATTTGTAAGTTCAACGATTTCCTTGAACTTTGTGCTCTTTCTGCTGTTTTCTCTAAGTGAGATAACATCGCCTGGCTTGATTCTATATGAAGGAATGTCGATTCTCTTACCGTTTACGCTGAAGTGACCGTGAGTAACAAGCTGTCTTGATTCACGTCTTGTTGTAGCGAGACCCATTCTGAATACAACGTTATCAAGTCTTGATTCAAGAATTGTGATAAGGTTTGTACCAGCCTGACCCTGCTGCTTTTCAGCAATTTCAAAGTAGTGGTAGAACTGCTTTTCAAGAACACCGTAGATGAACTTAAGTTTCTGCTTTTCCTTAAGCTGCATACCATATTCAGAAAGCTTCTTTCTGTTTCCCTGATCAGCCTTACGCTTTGTGTCCTTAGCAACACCCATAACCTGTGGGCTGATACCTAAATACTTACATTTCTTAAGAAGTGGTTCTTTATTAATAGCCATTGCTATTACCTCCGTTTTTTAAAAAATATCGAATTTCTGTTGATTTGTATTCGACGCCAAGCAAACTATAGCTCAGTTCATTAATGTGTTACTATACACGTCTTCTCTTTGGAGGACGACATCCGTTGTGTGGAATAGGAGTAACATCCTTGATCATCTTTACTTCAAGACCTACAGTCTGAAGTGCTCTGATAGCAGCTTCACGACCTGAACCAGGTCCCTTTACGTAAACTTCCACTGACTTAAGGCCATGTTCCATAGCAGCCTTAGCAGCTACTTCAGCAGCATTCTGTGCAGCAAATGGAGTTGACTTTCTTGAGCCTCTGAAACCTAAACCGCCTGAGCTAGCCCATGAAATTGCATTACCCTGAACGTCAGTAATTGTAACGATTGTGTTATTGAAAGTGGACTGGATATGAACAGCGCCGTTTTCAATGTTCTTGCGTTCTCTACGTCTCTTGACAGTAACTTTTTTCTTCTGCTGTGCCATTGTTCATTTCCCTCCTTACTTCTTCTTGTTAGCGATTGTCTTAACAGGACCCTTACGAGTTCTTGCGTTGGTCTTTGTACGCTGACCTCTTACAGGGAGACCTTTACGGTGACGAATACCGCGGTAGCAGTTGATTTCAACAAGTCTCTTTATGTTAAGAGCAATCTCTCTTCTAAGGTCACCTTCAACATTGATGTTCTTGTCGATGTACTCACGAAGCTTGTTTTCTTCTTCATCTGTAAGGTCTTTAACTCTTGTGTCAGGGTTTACGCCTGTTTCAGATAAAATCTTCTTTGCAGTTGTGTTACCGATACCGAAAATATAAGTAAGAGCAATTTCAACTCTCTTATTCTTCGGTAAGTCAATACCAGCTATTCTTGCCATTAACTAATTGCACCTCCGTAATGGGACTAAATATTAGCCCTGTCTCTGTTTATGCTTTGGGTTTTCGCAAATAACCATTATTTTGCCTTTGCGTTTAATAATCTTACACTTCTCGCACATAGGCTTAACTGAAGGTCTAACTTTCATCGAAAATACCTCCTTTTGATAGTTAGAAAAAGTATCTGTACCTTTTAAAGCTTATTTACTTCTCCAGGTAATTCTACCTCTTGTCAGGTCATAAGGCGACATTTCAACAGTAACCTTATCTCCTGGTACTATACGGATATAATTCATTCTTAACTTGCCTGATATATGAGCCAGAATTGTGTGACCTGACTCCAATTCCACACGGAACATTGCATTTGGTAAAGCTTCAACAACTTTAGCTTCTACCTCAATGGCGTCATCCTTTGCCATAATCTAAACCTCACTTTCATCTTCTGAGAAATTTCTCAGTATCATTTTAAGCTTTTTATCAGTAATTTCATTAAGATTAATCACAGTACCTGTAACTCTGACATGTTTAATATTTTTTTTCTTTGGATTATCCAGCTTTCTGGTTTTTCCGTCAGCTATTAAAATATATCCCTTGTCTTCGCAAATTTTAGTTACTGCAAAGAACTTGTCATCATCACGTCCTGCAACAGCTTTAACTACTGTACCTTCTGTAATCTTCACAATACCCTCCATCATGGTGCTGTAAGAATAACCGCACCCTCGGAAGTAATCGCTATGGTATGCTCAAAATGAGCTGAAAGGGATCCGCTGGTTGTAACAACAGTCCAACCATTATCAAGTACCTTTACGCCCTCACCCTTAATGTTAATCATTGGCTCAATCGCAAATGTCATACCTGAAACAAGTCTGGAACCATGTCCCGGAACACCATAATTAGGAACCTCAGGATCTTCATGAAGCTGTCTTCCAACTCCATGTCCACAGTATCTTTTAACCACTGAATATCCTCTAGATTCACAATACTCCTGAACTGTGTGAGATATATCCCCGAGTCTTACACCTGCTTTAGCAACATCAATTGCTGCATAAAGACTGGCTTCTGTAACTTCAAGGAGTTTTTTGGCCTCATCCGATATCTTTCCTACCGGAAAGGTCATGCATGTGTCACTATGAAATCCATCTTTAAAAGCTCCGACATCGATGCTGACAATGTCACCTTCACGAAGAATACGCTTATTAGAAGGAATTCCATGAATCAGTTCTTCATTTACTGAAATACATGCACTGGCAGGAAATCCGCCATAGTTGAGAAACGACGGCTTTGCACCACGCTGTACTATATAATCATGGATCATTTTGTTCAGCTGAAGTGTTGTCATTCCAGGTTTTATTTTTTCGCCAACAAGCTTCAACGCACCGCCGGCAATTTTACCGGAAGCACGCATTTTAGCTAAATCAGCAGTGGATTTTACACTGATCATAAACCTTAAGCTCCCACAGCCTTAAGTGTCAGCTTCGATGTTTCTGCAACTTCATCCTGACCTACAACAGTTTCAAGTTTACCCTGCTTACTGTAATAATCCTTAAGAGGAGCTGTCTGTTTGTGATATACATCAAGTCTCTCAAGAACAGTCTGTGGCTGATCATCCTTACGGATAATTGTTTCTGCTCCGCACTTGTCACATTTTCCTTCTACCTTTGAAGGTTTGAATTCAACATGATAAGTAGCACCGCAACCGCTGCAAACTCTTCTGCCTGAAACTCTCTGCTTAATTGTTTCATCCGGAACAAAAATCTCAACAACTTTATCAATGGTAACACCCATTGCATCAAGTGCTTCTGCCTGTGGAACTGTTCTTGGGAAGCCATCAAGAATAAAGCCGCCCTTACAGTCGTCACATGCGATTCTGTCCTTCAGAATTCCGATTACGATTTCATCTGAAACAAGAGCTCCGCTGTCCATAGCTTCTTTTGCCTTAAGTCCGTATTCTGTTCCGTTCTTAACTGCTTCACGAAGAATGTTACCAGTTGAAATCTGTGGTATATTAAGTGCTTCTGAAATAACTTCAGCCTGAGTACCTTTACCAGCACCCGGAGCACCGAGTAATATTAAATTCATAGTATTTATCCCCCTGAATTATTCAAGAAATCCTTTATGATGACGCATCATAATCTGTGATTCAAGTGTACGTACTGTTTCAAGCGCAACACTTACTACGATAAGAATTGAAGTACCACCAAGTGCAAGGTTTCCGAGATCCGGGAACATAGCACCAAAGATTGATGGAATAACAGCGATTATACCAAGGAAAACCGCACCAACAAGTGTTATCTTGGATAAAACTCTCTGGATATAATCTGATGTCGGCTTACCAGGTCTGATACCCGGAATACCGCCGTTGCTCTGACGAAGATTGTTTGCTATTTCAACAGGATTGTACTGCATTGATACATAGAAGTAATTAAATCCTATTATGAGGAAAAATAATACTATTGCATATACTGGACTTCTGTATGAAAGAAGATTTGTAAAACCAGTATAAAACTTATCCCACCATGAGGTTCCTGTTGGATCCGGAGGGAAGAAAAGTGCGATTGTCATAGGAAGTGAAACAAAAGCGTTAGCAAAGATAATCGGCATTACACCACTCATACAAACCTTTACAGGAATGTGTGTACTCTGCCCGCCGTACTGCTTTCTGCCTACAACTCTCTTTGCGTACTGTATAGGTATTCTTCTTTCAGACTCATTCATGAAAACAATGAATCCAACTATGAATACGAAGAACAGTATGATAAACAGGTCAACAAAAACATATGGATTTGGCTTGTTCTTAGCAGCCTCAATAAGACTCATGATACCAGCCGGACCGTTTGCTATGATTCCTGTAAAAATGAGAATTGAAACACCGTTTCCGATACCTTTTTCATTTACTCTGTTACCAAGCCAAACAACCGCCATCGCACCAGTAATAAATACTGCCATAATAACAATTGCGGCAAATGTACCTTCAAAACCTCTGGTATACTGAACAGCACCAGCGTTTTTCATTGTAAGGTAATATGCAAAAGCCATAAATATAGCTAATATAAGTGAAACTACAGAAGATATCTTATCTATTTTCTTACGTCCCTCCTCACCCTCTTTTGATAATCTCTCAAGAGGAGGAAGTGCATAAGTTAATAACTGAACAATAATTGATGCGTTAATGAAAGGCTGAATTGAAAGTGCAAACACTGTAGCCTTTTCCATTGATCCACCTGAAAACAGGTTAAGATATCCCAACGCATTATTATCAGAATTGGCAGCCATCCATTCGCCTAACTTATTAACATCAAGGAATGGGGCTGGAACGAATATTGAACCTATTCGGAAAATAACTATAATGAGTAATGTGTACAGAAGCTTTTTTCTGGTTTCTTGAACTTTCCAAGCATTTCTTAGTGTTTCAAGCACATTACATCACCTCAGTCTTCCCACCGGCTTTCTCAATTTTCTCTACTGCTGACTGAGAGAATTTCGCAGCCTTAACTGTAACCTTAGATGTTACGTCGCCGTTACCTAAAACCTTAACGCCGTCATACTCTTTCTTAATTAATCCAGCTGCTTTTAATAATTCTGCGTCTACTACTGTACCGTCAGTAAACTTATTAAGATCAGATACATTGATGATAGCGAACTTCTTAGCAAAAATGTTATTGAAGCCTCTCTTTGGTATACGTCTCATGATTGGCATCTGTCCGCCTTCAAAACCGATACGTACACCGCCGCCTGAACGTGCCTTCTGACCCTTGTGACCTTTACCTGCAGTCTTACCGTTACCAGAGCCGTTTCCTCTACCTACTCGCTTACTGTTCTTGGAAGGCTGACCTGGAGTTAATTCATGTAACTTCATTATTTGTGCACCTCCCTGCTTTATACTTCTTTAACCTCAACGAGGTGAGAAATTGTCTTGATTTTACCCATTGTCTGATTGTTGTCCGGCTGAGTTGTAACGTCACCGATCTTCTTAAGTCCAAGAGAATGAGCAGTATCAATCTGATTCTTCTTACATCCGATGAGACTTCTAACGAGCTTAATCTGCTTTGCCATTGAACTCACTCCTTAACCTAAAATTTCTTTTACTGTTTTGCCTCTCTTTTCAGCAACTTCCTTAGCAGAAGTACATTCGCTTAATCCCTGAATTGTAGCTCTAACTACATTGCATGGATTATTTGAACGGAGAGACTTTGTTCTGATGTCCTTGATACCAGCCATTTCAACAACGGCACGAACAGGGCCACCAGCGATAACGCCTGTACCAGGAGCAGCTGGTTTCATAAGAACGCTGCCTGCACCAAACTTACCGATGATCTCGTGAGGAATTGTTGTACCTCTGAGTGAGATCTTAACAAGGTTCTTCTTAGCATCTTCAATACCCTTACGGATAGCGTCCGGAACTTCTCCTGACTTACCAAGACCGAAACCTACAATACCGTTTCCGTCACCTACTACTACAAGAGCAGAGAACTTCATTATACGACCGCCCTTAACAGTCTTAGAAACTCTGTTAATGGAAACAACCTTTTCTGAAAGCTCCAGTTTTGAAGCATCTATTTTAGCCAAAGCGCTTTACCTCCTTATTAGAACTGTAATCCGTTTTCGCGGGCAGATTCAGCAAGCTCTTTGATACGACCATGATAAACGTTACCGCCTCTGTCGAATACAACATTAGTGATACCCTTATCAATTGCGCTCTTAGCAATCATCTGACCTACCATGCGAGCACCGTCCTTATTTCCGCCGTTTCCGTCAAAGTCCTTTGAGAGACTTGAAGCAGAAGCAAGTGTAACACCATTTACGTCATCAATAATCTGTGCGTAAATGTGCTTTGTGGAGCGAAAAACATTAAGACGTGGACGCTCCGGTGTGCCGGAAATCTTTTCACGAACTCTGCGGTGTCTAGCTTCTCTAGCCTTGTTCTTATCAGCCTTTTTAACCATTGCGATTCACTCCTTTTATTACTTTTTACCCTTACCGGCTTTACCCTCTTTACGGATAATTCTTTCGCCTTCATATCTGATACCTTTACCCTTATATGGCTCCGGTGGACGCTTTTCACGTACTTCAGCTGCAAACTGACCAACAACCTGCTTATCAATACCATTGATAATGATTTTGTTAGCGTTTGGAACGTCGATTGTGATGCCGTCTTTTTCAGACATGATAACCTGATGTGAGTAACCAAGATTCATTACGAGATCCTTGCCCTGCTTTGCAGCACGGTAACCAACACCTTCGATTTCAAGAGTCTTAGAGAAACCGTTTGTTACGCCTTCAATCATGTTAGCGATAAGTGTTCTTGTAAGACCGTGAAGTGACTTGTGATTCTTGCTTTCTGATGGACGTGTTACAGTAATAACACCATCAGCTATTTCAATGCCCAGCTCTTTAGAAAACTGCTTAGAGATTTCGCCCTTAGAGCCCTTTACAGTAATTAAATTGTTTTCATTTTTAACTTCTACGCCGGCTGGGACACTTATTGGCATTCTACCTATTCTTGACATTATGTGTCCTCCTTACCATACAAATGCGAGAACTTCGCCGCCTACGTTAAGTTCACGAGCCTTCTTGTCAGTCATAATTCCCTTTGAAGTAGAAACAACTGCAATTCCGAGACCCTTTCTTACCTTAGGCATATCCTCACAACTTGAATATATACGCAAACCCGGTTTTGAAACCCTACGTAAGCCAGTAATAACAGGTGACTTGCTAGCACCATACTTAAGAGTAATTCTTATGATACCCTGCTTACCATCTTCAATAACCTGAAAGCTCTTGATATAACCTTCATCTAAAAGAATCTGTGTTATAGCCTTCTTTACATTTGAAGCGGGAACATCAACCGTAGCGTGCTTAGCTGAATTCGCATTACGAATTCTTGTTAATAAATCTGCTATAGTATCAGTAATCTGCATGCTAAATTTACCTCCTTTGTAATATTACCAGCTAGCCTTCTTAACTCCTGGAATCTGACCGTCGTGAGCTAACTCTCTGAAGCAGATACGGCAGATGCCGAACTTTCTGAGATAAGCGTGTGGTCTTCCACAAATCTTACATCTGTTATAAGCGCGTGTGGAGAACTTAGGAGTTTTCTGCTGCTTTAAAACCATTGCCTTCTTAGCCATTTACAAAACCTCCTGCATTACTTAGCAAATGGAGCACCCATGAGTGTAAGGAGCTCTTTTGCTTCTTCATCAGTGTTAGCTGTTGTGATAAAGTTTATATCCATACCTCTAACCTTATCGATCTTATCATATTCGATTTCAGGGAAAATAAGCTGTTCCTTAATACCTGTAGAATAGTTTCCTCTTCCGTCGAATGAGTTAGGGTTAATACCTCTGAAGTCACGTACACGTGGTAATGATACATTAAAGAACTTATCGAGGAACTCGTACATACGTTCATTTCTTAATGTAACCTTAACACCGATCGGCATTCCTTCACGAAGCTTAAAGTTAGCAACTGACTTCTTAGCGCGGCAGATAACAGGCTTCTGACCTGTGATAGCAGCAAGATCTGTCATAATTGCATCTATAACCTTAGCATTTTCCTTAGCTTCACCAGCACCAACGTTGATTACGATCTTGTCAAGCTTCGGAATCTGCATAACGCTCTTGTAGCCAAACTTCTTCATCATAGCAGGAGCTACAGTGCTATTATAGTAATCCTTCATTCTAGCCATGTCGTTTCTCCTTTACTTAAAATGATGCTCCGCATTTTTTGCAAACGCGTAACTTCTTGTCTTCTTCAAAAGTATGACCTACTCTTGTTGGCTTGCCGCACTTAGGGCAAACAAGCTGTACCTTGCAAGCGTATATAGGAGCTTCAGCCTTAACTATTCCGCCAACCTGGCCCATTCTTGTAGGCTTTACATGCTTAGTAACGAAGTTGATTCCTTCAACGATTACTTTGCCTTCCTTAGGGCTAACTTCGAGAACCTTACCAGTCTTTCTCTTGTTATTGCCTTCGAATTTATCGTTATACTTACCTGTAAGCAGTACGACTGTGTCACCTTTTTTAACATGTACTTTACTCATCATGACACCTCCATTATAATACTTCTGGTGCAAGGCTTAATATCTTAGTGTATTCCTTGTCACGAAGTTCTCTTGCTACTGGTCCGAATATACGTGTACCCTTTGGATTCTTGTCTTCCTTAATAATTACAGCAGCGTTCTCATCGAAGCGGATATAAGTTCCATCCTCTCTTCTTAAGCCCTTTGCTGAACGAACGATAACTGCTTTAACAACGTCACCCTTCTTAACAACGCCACCGGGTGTTGCCTTCTTAACAGAAGCTACAACTACATCGCCGATATTTGCATATCTTCTGCGTGTACCGC
>JAEDJV010000110.1 GCA_016296165.1 Oscillospiraceae bacterium
GAATTTGTAGATTATTTAAACAACAATATTCCCACAACCCAATATGAAAATTGTATTGATGAATTAATGTTAAATAATGTTTATTCAAATTTATATGGATATATTGATATAAATGGTAAATGTAGTTTTAATAATAAAATGTTTTCATCATATCTGGATTGTCTGAGTAGTCTTAAAGATAAAGAAAATTCCTCAGAAAACGATTATTTTGAATTTCTGGAGTATGTGGATATAGGTTCTTTTGAAGAATACAATCAGCAATTATATAGTTGTACTGAAGGAGAAAGATGTTTGAAAAAAATACCGGGTATCAATGAATCTTCATTTCTTATAAAACCAGATTTCATGATTGGTATATTCAAAAATTCAGAACATATAGATGAATCATGGAAATTTGCAGAATATTTTCTGGGTGAGTACTATCAGAATAATGTTTTTGAAAATAAGATAAGTTTTCCGGTAACCGAAAGTGCAATGAAAAACTGTATAGAATATAGCGAATTAAATAAATCAGAAATTTATAAAGTTATTGAAGGTAAAGAAATAAAAATACCGTTGATAACTGATAAAGTAGTGAGTGAATTCAGTGAAATTATTAAAATGACATATAAAATAAAAACAGATGATACAGGAATTATCAGAATAATAGAGAATGAAATAGAAAATCTTAGCTTTGAAAGTAGTGAAAAAATTTCAGAGGAGCTTCAAAATAAAGTACAAACATACATACAGGAGAAAAAATAACTGTAATTGCCAAATGTTCAATTACCCTGACGCAATTCATCCCACCGTTTATAGAGGCGGGGACTTCTTGCTAATTGAGGTTAAATTTTCCGAAAGAAAATGATTATACACAGGATTCAGAGATGTTACATAAAAAATAAAAAAACCTTGTCAAATCCTTATTTATAGAGTATAATATAATATAGTTCAATATTTTTAAAGGCGTAACAGCAAGAGTAACCTTATTTCCGGATTTTCAGAGAGCGCTGTGTTGCTGGGAACAGTGTATTCCGGATATGTGTGAAGTGCGGCTGCCAGCCGGGACAGGGAAGTAACAGTATCTGTCTCCGTATAACCTGCGTTAAGGGTCATCAGAGAGCTATAAATCAGAAGTGGAACCGCGGATATACCGCCTTCTGTGATGGAATAACATCACAGAAGGCGTTTTTGTTTTGGATGGTGGTTTTTTATGTTCAGAAGACTGAAGGAAGATATTGCATCTGTAAAGGAACGGGATCCGGCGGCAAGGAACTTTTTTGAGATACTGCTGACATATTCCGGACTTCATGCTGTAAGATCCTACAGGATCGCTCACTGGTGCTATAAAAGAAAATTGTTTACTCTGGCACGTATCATTTCGCAGACTGCGAGGTTCTTTACAGGAATAGAGATACATCCGGGGGCGGCAATAGGAAAAGGACTGTTCATAGATCATGGTATGGGTGTTGTGATTGGCGAAACTGCTGAGATAGGCGATAATTGTCTGATATATCAGGGGGTTACGCTTGGAGGTACCGGCAAGGATAAGGGAAAGCGACACCCTACTCTCGGCAATAATGTTATGGTTGGAGCCGGTGCAAAGGTGCTTGGTCCGTTTAAGGTCGGTGACAATGTAAAGATTGCTGCAAACGCAGTTGTTCTGAAGGAAGTTCCGCCTGATTCAACTGCAGTAGGAATCCCGGCGCGTATAATCCGTCACAGCCATGATAATTTTTCTGCCCGCGATCTTGACCAGATTCATATACCGGATCCGGTTGCACAGGAATTAAGATATCTCGAGGGACGTATTAAAGAACTTGAGTATGAACTGTCCGAGTGCGAAAAAAGAAATCCAAAAAATATTTTTACAGGAGAAGATTGAAATTATGCAGCTCTACAACACAATGACAAGAAAAAAAGAAGAATTCAAGCCGATAACAGATGGGGTTGTCAACATCTATGCCTGCGGACCAACGGTTTACAACTATATTCACATCGGAAATGCAAGACCTATCTGTTCTTTTGACGTATTAAGAAGATACCTTACCTACAGAGGGTATAAGGTAAAATATGTCCAGAACTTTACTGATGTAGATGACAAAATTATCAAAAAGGCCAACGAAGAAGGCGTGGAATCAACAGAGATTTCTGAAAAATATATTGCCGAATACAAAAAGGATGCTCACGGACTCAACGTTATGGATGCTGACGTTCATCCAAAAGTAACAGAAAGCATGGATATTATCATTGATATTGTAAAAACTCTTGTTGACAAGGGTTTTGCATATGAATCAGGCGGCGATGTTTACTTCAGAACAAGCAGATTCCCTGAATACGGCAAACTCTCAGGAATGCCTATAGAAGACCTTAAGGCAGGTGCACGAATAGATGTAAACTCACAGAAGGAAGATGCGCTTGACTTTGCAGTATGGAAGGCTGCAAAGCCTGGTGAACCGTACTGGGATTCACCATGGGGAAAGGGCAGACCGGGCTGGCATATCGAATGTTCAGCTATGTCAAGACATCATATCGGAGACACTCTCGATATCCACTGCGGCGGTCAGGATCTCATATTCCCTCATCATGAAAATGAAATTGCACAGAGTGAGGCAGCAACAGGATGTAAACTTGCCAACTACTGGGTTCACAATGGATATATAAACGTTGACAACCAGAAGATGTCCAAGTCACTTGGCAACTTCTTTACTGCAAGAGAAGTTGCTGAAAAATACGGCTACGAAGTAGTTCGCTACATGATGGTTCAGGCACACTACAGAAGTCCTATCAATTACTGTGTTGAACTCCTTGATTCATGCAAGGCGTCACTGACAAGACTCTATAACTGCCGTGCAACCCTTGACAGCGCAATCGAAATTGCAAAGAACGGTGAAATAAAGCCTGAAGCAGCTGAGATATTTGAAAAGAGAAAACAGCAGTTTATAGAGGCTATGGATGATGACCTTAATACTGCAGACGGTATTACAGCTGTTTTTGAACTGGTAAGAGACCTGAACACAATGTCTGCAGACAAGGAAACATCAAAAGAACAGCTTTTAGCAGGGGCTGCAGTATTTGATGAGCTTACCGGCGTTCTCGGGCTTCTTTACAACAGAAACAAAGAAGAGGAAATTCCTGCAGATGTTATGGAACTGGTAGAACAGAGAACAGCGGCAAGAAAAGAGAAGAATTTTGCACTTGCTGATGAACTAAGAAACAGGATTGCTGATATGGGTTATATTATCGAGGAAACAAGACAGGGAACAAAAATAAAGAAAAAGTAAAACGAAAAAGGAGTGCATTATGGCTCAGAAAAATAACAGCATTACTTTTAAAAGCGTTATCACAGGACTTTTCATTGCAATGGCTGTTTTTACTGTGGCGATGATTACAGTAACCATCGTAAAAATGAACAAGGCTAAAAATGAACTTAACATTAATCCTGATGAAGTAAATCTTGTTCAGCTTGAAACAATAAAAGGAAATATTGCAGATGACGCTCTTGTTGCAATTGTAGAAACAGATATCGGTGAGATAAGAGCTGAACTTTATCCGCAGTATGCACCGAATACTGTTGCAAACTTTAAAAAGCTGGCTGATTCGGAATACTATAACGGAACTTTTATATATGAGATAAAAAAGGAAATGTACACCTCCGGAGGAAGTCTGTTTAATGACGGCGGACTTCCTGACGGATATGATGAGGAAACTGAGAAGATAGAACCGGAGTTTTCCAATGACCTGTGGCCGTTTAAAGGCTGTTTCATGTCATGCGGTCTTACACGAGGTTCTTTCTGGAGTAATATGCCTGTTATCTACAGCGGAAGCAGATTTATGATAGCCGGTACGATAGATTTTAATGAAGAAATAAAAGAAGAACTTTATGAAGGTAAGGAAAATCTCAATACTGTTATTGAGGATGCCTTTGTAGAATACGGTGGTTTGCCGAATGCTTCAAGGCAGATGACTGTATTTGCCCAGACATACGAAGGTATGGATGTTCTTGAAAAGATACTGAATTCAGAAGCAAGTGAAGAAAACCTCAGACCGGTGGAAGATATTGAGATAAAAAAGATTACTGTATGCACATATAAAGAGTCACTTGAAAAATAACTTTACAAACAAGCAAAATTGTAGTATAATAAAATGGTTGCATACTAACAGAAAAGAAGTTTAATAACGTAAAGAAAATATATTTGGCGTATTGTTCTAAAACTTGATTTTTAAATTTGAAATGAGGAGTAAAAGATGAAAATTTCAGTACTAACAAAAAAAACTGTGGCGTTTGTTCTTTGTGTTGCTATGACAGCAGTTGCTTTTGCCGGCTGCGGAAAAAAGGACGAAAAAGAACCAATATACAAACAGGGATCCAAAGAATCTGACTATGAAACGTGCCTTGATGACAGCAGTGGATATACTGATATGGCAAACTATACAGAACCTGAAAAAGGCGAAGAGATAGTTGTTATGACAATAAAAGACAAGGGAACAGTAAAGATACAGCTTTTCCCTGAACTTCTTCCAAAGGCATGTGCAAACTTTGCGGGTCTTGTATCTCAGGGATATTATGACGGTCTGACTTTCCACAGAGTTATTGCTGATTTTATGATTCAGGGCGGTGATCCTGTAGGTAACGGAACAGGCGGTGAGTCTATCTGGGGACTTAGATTTGACGGCGGTACATCAAAGTATCTCTATCATGTAAAGGGAGCCCTTGCTTATGCAAACAGCGGTGCAACATCAACTGACGGAAGTCAGTTCTATATCGTAGTTGGTCAGCAGTTCCCTGATGAAGTTCTTGACAGTTATGCAGCTGCAGGTCTTACAGAAACAGTACGTAAGGCGTATGTGGAAGAAGGCGGCACTCCTTGGCTCGATGGTGGTTATACAGTATTTGGACAGGTATTTGAAGGTATGGATATAGTTGAGGATATCTGTAACAATACAACAGTTGATTCAGCAGACAAGCCTGTAGATGATGTTATTATCGAAAAGATTGAGATGGCTGTTTATGAATAATCCGGTAATTGAAAAATAATTTTTCTGTTCATTAAAAACATTTCCAGTTAATGTGCGGATATTTATACATCCGCACACTATTAACTGGTTTTAACAAGATATTCTTTTTGCAGTATTGCAGAGGCTGTGATTTTTGGTATTGATATTTTGTTAAAATCAGTTAATAATAAAAATAAAAGAAAAGAACGTTTTAGAGTTGACGTTTAAGGGGAGAAAGAATTGGATAAATTTGTAATAAAAGGTGGAAACAGATTAACCGGAGATATTTTTGTAAGCGGAGCAAAGAACGCTGCAGTAGCTATAATTCCGGCAGTTATACTGTCAGATGAACCTTGTGTTCTCGAAAATGTTCCAAAGATAAGCGATGTCTCAATAGGTATGAAGATTCTTGCAGAGATGGGTGCGTCGGTTGAACTGATAGATTCGACCACATTCAGAATAGATGCAACACACCTTAATAATTCAGCAGTTCCTTATGAGATGGCTCGTAAGATGAGAGCTTCATATTACTTTTTAGGAGCTTGTCTTGGCAAGTTCAGAAAAGCGATGGTTTCCATGCCTGGCGGATGTCCTCTTGGTGACAGACCTATTGATATGCATCTTAAAGCATTTGAGGTGCTCGGTGCCACACACAGCATTGATAACGGAATTGTAAATGTCGAAAGTGATCATCTTTACGGCGGTCATATTTATTTTGAAAAGGTTTCAGTCGGAGCCACAATGAATGCAATTCTTGCGGCAGTAAAGGCTGATGGTCTTACGATAATAGAAAACGCTGCAAGAGAGCCGCATATAGTTGATCTTGCAAACTTCCTCAACTCAATGGGTGCGGATATTATGGGTGCAGGAACAGATGTAATAAAAATCAGAGGCGTCGGATATCTCAGAGGAACAACATACTCAATAGTTCCGGACCAGATAGAAGCAGGGACATATATGATTGCCGCAGCCGCTACAGGCGGAGACGTTATGGTCCGTAACGTTATACCTAAGCACCTTGAGTCAATAACAGCCAAACTCAGAAAGATTGGCGTGAATATAGAGGAATTTGACGATAGTGTAAGAGTGTGGACGGACAAGCCCCTTGTCAAGACAAATGTCAAAACAAGTCCTCATCCTGGATTTCCTACAGATATGCAGCCTCAGATAGCAACACTTCTTACGCTTGTACACGGACCAAGTATTATAACCGAGAATATATGGGACAGCAGATTTGCGTATGTTGAAGAACTTCGAAGGATGGGGGCAAATATTTCTGTTGACGGAAAAGTTGCCGTTATCGAAGGTCTGGGCAGTCTCAAGGGCGCACCTGTAAAAGCGTGTGACCTCAGAGCAGGTGCTGCGCTTATTATAGCGGGTCTTGCTGCAGAGGGAGTAACAGAGATAGAAGACATCTATCATATTGAACGTGGCTATGAGGATATGGATAAAAAGCTCAGAGGAATCGGAGCAGATATAGAAAAAAGATATTTTCCGGGAGAACCGGTTGCTAAAAGTTGCTAATATTTTAACGGAGAATTACTTATGAATGCGATTTATCCGCTTTTCAGTTCAAGCAAAGGAAACTCTGTGTTCATAGGAAACAGCCACAGAGGGATACTTATTGATTGTGGTGTTTCCTGTAAACGTCTGGATGCTGCGATGAAAAGGAACGGACTGGATATGTCCGCAGTAAAAGCAGTTTTTATTACACATGATCATTCAGACCACATAAAAGGTCTTCCTGTGCTGACAAAAAAATATAGCCTTGATGTTTACAGTCAGGGCGGAACGCTTAGAAAACTTATAAGGGAAAACTATATATCACAAAATTCACAAGCTCTGGAGATAGACATATCCGCAGAGCTTTTTGATATGAAGGTGACCGCTTTTGATACCCCGCATGATTCAGAGCAGAGCTGTGGGTACCGGGTTGATTTCGAAGATGGAAGTTCGTGTGCTGTATGTACAGACCTTGGCTGTGTTACTGAGTCAGTAAAAAAAGCGATAAACGGTGCGGGTACCGTCCTTCTTGAAGCTAATTATGATGATGACATGATGATGTTCGGTTCCTATCCGAAATATCTGAAACAGCGCATATTTTCTGAACGTGGTCATCTTTCCAATTATGCCAGTGCTGAGCAGGCACTTAAACTTCTGGAAAACGGTACGAGAAACATTATACTGGGGCATCTTAGCCAGGAAAACAATACTCCTGAACTTGCCGAGAAAACAGTCTGTGACAGACTCGACGGCTTTGTGAGAAACAGGGATTACACACTTCAGGTTGCAAAGCCTGAAACAACCGGAGAGATGGCGGTGATAGAACGTGTATAATATCAATCTTATTGCAGTTGGCAGGCTTAAGGAAGAGTATCTCAGATCGGCATTTGCCGAATATTCAAAGAGACTTCAGGCTTTTTGTAATCTGAAACTTATAGAGATAGATGAGTGCAGGCTCCCTGACAAACCATCTGAAAAGGAAATACATAACGCCCTTGAAACAGAAGCTAAAATGATAATGAAACATGCACAGGGGTTTATTATCCCGATGTGCATAGAGGGAAGACAGATGAAGAGTGAAATGCTCTCGAAGAAGATTGAAGATATTGCTGTATCTGGAAACAGCGAGATTTCATTTATTATAGGCAGTTCATACGGACTTGCCGAGAGTGTTAAGAGAGCAGCCGGACTTAAACTGTCAATGTCTGAAATGACATTTCCGCATCAGCTTGCACGGATTATGCTCATGGAGCAGATATACAGAGCATTTATGATCTCTGCGGGTAAGAGTTACCACAAATAAATAATGCAAACGAGTTTTCAAAACTTTCAACAGAGTTTTTAACTTTTCAACATTTAAACCTGTTGATACATGTTGAACATAAAAAAATACCGGATTCATTACTGAGAATCCGGTATTTTTTTATTTATTAAGTATCTGTTTATCCTAAAACAACTTCAACGTTGTGAACACCGCCGTCAAATATAGGAAGGATATTGCCTTCGATTGCATTGCCGTCAACTGTTACACTCTTAACACCCTTGCAAACGTGGTTAGGGTTCTTGATTGTAATAGCATATTCAGCACCGCGGTACTTTCTTGTAGCTGTGAAGCCATCCCATGCAGCAGGGATGGAAGGATCAACCTTGAGGCCATCAAAATCAGGCTGTACACCGAGGATGTACTGTGAGATAGCTACCATGTTCCATGCAGCTGTACCTGTAAGCCATGAGTTCTTGCCCTGACCGAAGT
>JAEDJV010000111.1 GCA_016296165.1 Oscillospiraceae bacterium
CTCCGTTTATCTGTCTGGATATAAGGTTGATGCCCTGTACGTTCCAGATGTAATTTTCTGATTCTGTTTCAAATATTACTTTGTCATACTCATAAGTATAATAGTTTTTGGTGCTTGTGTCAATACCTTTTGATTTTACTTCCTTACTTGTTCGCAAGCCTTCTGCATTGTATTCGTTGGTTACTGTAAATTCAGAAGTTTCTGATGATACAAGCTGGTTAAGTGCATTGTATGTGTTCTGTGTATTGAGTTTTTCCTTTTCTGAGCATGCTTTACCATTTTTGATAATATCGAATTCCTTTACAAGGTTTCCGTTCTTATCATACTCATACTTTACTTCATCAGTCTTCTCATCACCTGTTGTTACTGTGTATCCAAAAAGAAGGTTACCTTCTCCGTAAGTGTAGGCTTTGGTTGTTTTTACGCCATTTTCTATCGACTCTTCCTTAATTCTGTTTCCGGAATCGTCATAGCTGTATGTAATGTCTCTGTAGCTTTCTTCGTTTCTGGTTTCCTTAGTTGATACCAGTCTTAAGAGATTATCGTACTTGTATTCTGTTTTACCATGCTCTACTCCGTCAAATATTTCTGTTTTACCTGACATCGTATTGTTGGTATAATATGTATACTCATACTTTTCAATTTCTTTGTACTTATCATCATCTGACTTTGCATCTTTGTTCAGAATAAAATTGGAGAGAACCTTTACGTTGTTGTCATCATAATATTCATACGTAGATTTAGCACCGTTTGGATATACTATACTTGTCCTTCGGCCTTTATTGTCATAAGTGTATTCCGTTTTCTTTGAATCATCTGCTCCTGCAGAAATATCAGTCGAATACACGTATTTAAGTCTGCCGAATTTATCATAAACATTTGATGAGCTTTCGCCGTTATCATAACGTGTAACTTCACAAAGAAGGTTATCTTCGGTAAACAGGTCATAAATGAACTCGCTGGTTACACTGTCTGTTGCTTCCTTCTTTGTAACTCGTCCGAGTTCATCATACGTTCTGGTAATTACATTTTCTTTTCCGTTTTCAGTTACTGATGATTTCAGAACATTTCCGTTCTTATCATAAGTATAGGATTTTGATATAACTACCTTGCCGTCAGTCTTAACTTCTTCCTTTGTGGTCAGACCCTGTGCATTATATGTGTACACTGTTTCATTTCCGGCCGGATCTACTGATTTTGACAGTCTGCCGTCTGTGTTATAGAAAAACTTTTCAGTCTTTCCGTTTGAGTTTGTTTCCTTTATCTCATCAGAAGCTGTGTATTCATAAGTGACCTTGTTTTTACTGCCTGCAGTTTTTGAAGCAATATTTCCTTCTGCGTTATATGTGTATGAAGCAATTTCTGCTGGTGTTTCATCATTATTACCCGCTGATGAAACTTTCACAAGTCTGTCCATTACATCATAGTAATAGAATAATGAATTACCTTCGCCATCCTTCTTAATATAAACATTTCCGGCATAATCATATGTCAGTTCTTCTGTACATATACCTGCAAGAATTGTTTTTGTAAGCTGTCTGTCGGCATTATACTCAAATTCCTTCAGTACATATTCAGCATCATATGATTTTACCTGATCGCTGTTTTTATTGTACTCAATGAATTCGTACGGAACACCAAAGTCCGACTTCTGGATTACTCTTCCGAGGTCGTCATAGATATATGTTTTTTTACCTGTCTGAATATCATTAAGAACTGTTGTTTCCTCTGTAAGATTGCCATCAAGATCATATGTCATTCTGTCTTCAGAAACTTTGTCTTTTTCATATCTCTTTATGGTATTTACAAGTCTGCTAAGTTCATCATACTGGTATTCTGTCTTAAATCCATTTCCGTCATACTCATATCTGACATTTCCCTGTACATCATATGTCCATTTCAGAGTAACACTATCTGTAAGTTTATCAGCACTTAACTGATTATCAGCCACTCCTTCCGGTCGTTTTCCTGTTGTTTTTGAAATAAGTCTTCTTAGGTTGTCATATTTGTTGATTTCTACTATGCCTGAGCTGCGGATGATAACAGCGGCGTTGCCTTCATTGTCGTAAAGCGTTTTAATTTCGCTGTTTACAGCTTCGTTTTCATCATTTCTGTCAACTTCAGTTACTGATTTACTTTCAAAACCAAGGCTGTTGTATTCTGTATGTACTTTCTTCTTTCCAAGAGTTTCTTCAATAACATTACCATTAATATCTGTTTTCCATGTTTTCGTAGAAAGCAGTGGAGCTACTGAACCTACATCTTCTCCTTCTGAGCTGGAGATTTTCTGGGTGTATTCTGTTATGCCGTCTGTGTCTGCTACCTGTGAATATGATGTATTTGTTACAGCATACTTTACCGCCTCGGATGTTCCCTTGAGAACTTTTTCTTCTTTTACATTTCCGAGTGCGTCATATTCATAGATTACATTATTTCTGTCACTTCCCGGATAACGTTCTGTCAGAACATTACCTGTTCCGCTGTAGGTATATGTTTTTCCTTTGGCATTATCAGAGCCATATTCTTCGCCGTCGATTTCTTTTATAAGATTATCATTTGCGTCATATTCAAATGCAGAAATAACGAATGAATCAGCAGCAGCGGTCATGCTTCCTTTCTCTTCATCAAGAGTATAAGTGCTACCGACAAATTCTTTTGTTTTCAGTCTTCCTGCATCATCATATGTGTACTTTGTATGACCTGAAGCTGCTGCTATTGAATATGTTTTTGCTGAAAGCGGTTCTTCTGATGAAATACCTGCAAAGCTTTCAGGTGATGCTTCAGCAGTTAAAAGTCCTGCTCTGTTATATTCATAAGCAGTTACTGCATATTTGTCACCAACCTTATCGGCTGAAAGAATCAGATTATTTCTTGAATCATAACAGTACTCTGATTCTGATTTAACACTGTCATCAAACTTAAGTACTTTCTTAGTAACACTACCTGCCCAGTTATAGCTCAGTGTTTCGGTTAATATACCTGTTTTACTGCCGTCATCTGACGGAACATCATGCTGTATTGTTTCTGTCAGTCTTCCAAGATTATCATAACTGTATTCAGTTTTTGATCCGGACGGAGTAATTGTTTCCGTAAGATTACCGTTTCTGTCATAACTGTTCTTTGTAATCAGTTCTGTTTCTTCACCTGTACCTGCAGCACTTGCAATGAGGTCTGAACTTTTTACTACGTTCTTTACGGTTACTGTTTTTCCAAGGTAATTATTTATGTAAACTGTTTTGATATTACCTGACTGTTCAGTAACTGTGTTGTTTGTAAAATCATATTCTCTGGACGTCCGGACTGCGAAAGCTGCTGAAGATATATCTGTTATTGAAATTTTGCCAGTGTATGTGCTTTCAGTAAGTATGTTTCCGTGTTCGTCATATTCATATCTGGTTACATTTGCTTTAGCATTTTCGGTCCACTCAGGTGAATCCGGATTAATCTCCTGTGCATCAAGGTAAACAATCTCGTATTCAGGGAGACCGTCCAGAGTATAGATACTTTTACTGATGAAATAGCTTTTGCCTGGTTTATAACCTGTTAATGTTGTTTCAAGCATTCCTCGGTCATTGTAGAAATACAGTATATCTGATACACATTTTGATTCATCAGATTTATCAAATACCCGCTCTCTCTTTAAATTTCCATCGGCATAGTATTCTTTTTCAGTTTTTCTGAAAGGGTTTTCAGATACTGTTTCTCTGCCGGCATAATCAAGATCTGTTGTAGTTTCAAGCTTGTTTTCTCCGTTTATGTATTCAGTATGTTTCAGCTTTGAAGATTTGTACGGAGTAGAATTTTCACCGCCATTTTCATATGTGTACTCTTCAAGAATAAGATCATTACATTTTTTCTCTTTTATTCTGTTAAGTCCATCATATGCAAATTCATATACTGCTCCACCTGGTTCAGTCTGTCTGGAAAGGTTACCGTTCTTATCATATTCGTAATGTGTGGTATTACCTTCTGCGTCTGTTTCTTCAATGAGGAGGCCGGACTTGCTGTATTTGTATGTATGACAATTTTCCGTTAATATATCAGCTTCTGAAGCTTTATTGGCATATACTTCAGGACTGACTTCCTTAATCTTTCTTCCGTGAGCATCATACATGTATAGTGATGTACTCTTATCGTCCGGACCAGACGATATAGTTGACTTTACGAGGTTAAGGGTTTTGTCAAAGTATGAAATTTCAATGATTCCTTCAGGATTCAGCTTAGCCTGAACGTAGAATATACATTTTTCATAGTCATTGGCTGGCTTTTCTATGATAGCATCCTTACCGTTCAAAGTAACTTTCTGCTCCTCACCAAAAGGTCCGTAACTATGTGTATAGTATGTAGTTCTGTTTCCTGTTGTTTCGCTTATCAGCTGACCTCTTTCATCATATGAATATGTCGTTGTTATCTTAGCTGAACTGCTTCTGCTTACTTCTTTTGAGGCTATAAGTCCCTTAACGGTTGAATTTTCTACATAAGTATATTTTTCTGTACTTCCGGAATCACCGTATTCAACTGATTTTAGAGCACCGTCTTCGTAATAGCTGTATTTCGTGGATGATATAACGTTGCTGCCAGCATCGTAAAGTATTTCTGACAACAAATTATTATAGTTGGTATCGTTGGTATCGTAATAGTTGGTATCGTAGGTGTAGACAGTAAAACTTCCATCCGGATTTGTCTTATTTATGACATTTCCTCGTTCATCTTTTTCGATTACAGTTTCCTGTCCGTTTGAATCCTTAACAGTTTCACTTGTCGGATACTGACCTTTTAAGATGGTTTTTATGTATGTTTTTTTATACCACTCATCGCTGTCCTTCATGCCTGTAACATTAACATAATCGCCGTTGTACTTAATTTCATACTTGTATGACGTTATACCGTTTACAGCATCAAGGACAGATACTGGTCGTTTTTCTGAAAGGCTGTACTGAGTAATGGTTTCATTTCCGGATGGGTCAACGACCATTCTTCTGAGATTTCCGGCTATACCCTGAACCTCATTGTTTTCGTCCATGTAGACATCTTCATAATAATTATAGCTTATATTTCCGTCTGCATCTGTGTATTTATGGATTCTGTCAGACTTGTCATATTCAACTTCACAGAATGAATTACCGTTTTCAGTGATTTTAGTTATGCTGTGGTTGTTGTAAATATATTCGGTCTTAAGTCCGGATGTATCTGTTACACTTTTAAGGTCATCGTTTTCTAATTCATAATATACTGTTCTTCCATGACCGTCAGTTGCTGTAACTTTATTGTTATCCTTGGTAATAGTTATTTTTTCACCGGAATTATTTGTGATTTCAGTTTTATCTGATGAATGTTTTATGGTTATTTTATTACCGTATCGGTCTTCTACAGACGTGTTTCTGAATATATCACCATCTAAAGTGTAAGTATATACAATCTTATCCTTTGTAGTTAATGTACAGTTTTTTTCGTCTGTGAAAGAGAAATCATCATATGTCCCAAAATTTCCTTTGTATTTCCCTTCTTCGTTTTTGGTAAAATATCCTTTTATTCCATCAGGGTATGTTATTTCAACCGCATCTGTTGTAACCAGTTCTACATAGCCTGATGATACATACCAGTTTCCGCCTGATAATTTATACCACGTTTTGCCATTGTAATCTTTTTTACTGCCTTCGATGTCTATTTCAAAAACTGTTCCTTTTTCAAGACCGCCAATTATGTTGCCCCAAGGGTTATCACGAACGTTAAGATATGTCGCAGTTACAGTACCTTTGTTATTACTTAGTTTTTTTACAGAACTTTCAAAGTTAAATTTCCATCCGCAACCTAAAAATTCGCTCTTTTCATCTTTGAACTGAGAATTATACACACGATCAAGTGATAACTTCTGAACCGGACTATTGAATACAAGATCAGTCTTTTCCTGAGTAAAGTCTCCGTTTAGGCCTTTTGAGTTGCCCTTAAACCTTGCTCCACGGACGTTTTCAGGCATAAACTGTTCAAATACATCAGTAACATCCGGTGTTTCGCCTCCGGCTATGAACAACGAATTGTATGCTACTGCTGAACCAAAGTAACCTCTTGGAACTGATGTACTGATGTTCTTTTCTCCATCATTCAGATAAACCCATTCAGTACCATCATAACCTTCGGTTGTGTCAGTGTATACTGATCCACTTTCGTTATCAGCTGTAACACCTCCGACTGCGTAGAGCTTTCCCATTATGAACGCTAATCCAAAGCCTTTTCTCGGAGTATTAAGATCACCTTTGTCTATCCATTTTCCACTCTCAAAATCATAGAATTCAACGCTTTTCAGTATACCACTGCTGTTTTCACCGCCTGCTGCTGCAAGATAAACCTTATTTCCGTCAAAATACAGAGAAGCACCGAAATCTTTTCTTGCAGTCTT
This sequence comes from Oscillospiraceae bacterium, assembly GCA_016296165.1. GTDB lineage: Bacteria > Bacillota > Clostridia > Oscillospirales > Ruminococcaceae > HUN007. The sequence goes on from JAEDJV010000111.1 coordinate 6,398, forward strand.
CATTGGTTCTGATACTTCAGCAGTCTTACTGACAGGATCAAAAATCTCAAGAGTGCTAAGTATTTCGCCATCAGCAGATTCACCGCCAATAATGTATACCTTTCCGTTATAGTATACGGCTTCATGCGATTTACGTGCAATAAGTGAATTATCTCCGATTAAATTTACATTCTCAATACCTTTAGATGTTATAAGTTCTATGCTGTTAAGAACTCTGCTTCCATCATACCCGCCAAATACATATATATTATCTTCGACAGCAGTCGCTGCAAAATCTGTCCTTTTCGTATTAAGATATCCCGCAGTCTGCCATGTATTTGATTCGAAACTATACTGGCTTACTTCACTCAGTATTTTTTTATTTGCGTCTACACCACCAATTGCATAAATATCGCCGCCCGCATCTACCAGCTCAAAGTGTGAAGCTGGTGCGTTCAGTGATTTTCTGATTCGGTAAGGTTTGCCATCAGTGTTTTTATAGAACTCATCATACGTCTGGATTAAATTTTCATATACTCTCTCACTGCTTAAATCATTTTTAAAATCATATTCATAAAATGGTTTTGTAATTTCAAGAGTATCAAACTGTGCACCTCTTGAAATAACACTTTTATCCGGGTTTATTCTGGTTGAAGTTTCAAAAAACACGGACTGTCTTCCGTCACCGTTTAATATAACTTTATGACCAGAATTTGCAAATCTGAAGTTATCAGCATTACCCTGCTGAGCGAAATCACCTTTTATTTCAAGAACACCGTTTTTAAAATCATTTGCTCCGTTACTGCTTACAGTAAAATCACCATTTACAATAACCCTCGTGTCCGCCTGGTTCATTTTAAAAACCGAATTATCCTTCAGTGTCATGTTTCCTAAAACGGAAAGTTTGGCATGCTGATCAATTAACTCATATGTTCCTCCAGACTGAATGTAATTACCTTCTACAATCATTCTCTGACCAAATGTTTTTAAAGTTCCTCCGGTTTGAGTATAATCACCCTTTATCCTGAGAGTAACATTCTTTTGGTTATTATTAGTGATTCCCACATCTCCATTTTCGATACACAATCCATTGTGTACTATGAGTTCACTCAAGCCTGTTTCACTACCAAACAAAGTAATTTTGTTTGATATTTTCACAGGAACAGGATTGGTTGTATAATTACCGTTTTCGTCCTTCTCATATGAAATAATACCGTTTCCGTTATCAATGTAGTTTTCAAAATTAAGACTGTTTATGAAAACTAACGGTTTGTCTGACTTATTTCGATTAACAAGTCTGTAAATTTGTCGGTTTGTATCTATAATTTGCTGTTTTTCACCAATGAGAACTATAGTACCATTACCCTCATTAATACTTTCTCCATTATCTATTAAATCTCCTCCTAATAAGACTGGCGAATTTGAACACTTTAATTTACCGTTTATAATCAGATTACCCCTTACAATAATCCTGATTTCAGATTCTGAAACGTTCAGACATGCACGGGATTCTATAGTTAGATTTCCTTTTATTTCTACTACAGTATTCTGTTTAATATTTATATCCGATCCTGATTTAATAGTTGCATTTCCACTTATTTGTGTGTTACCTTTTATTGAATCAATTTCTGTATCTCCGGTTATTACGGTTTCAAAAATGACATCAGATGTATTATCAGAATATATATCTGAATTGTAACTGTTCAGGACCACCTAAAATAACCTGAAAGAAAAATCTGAGTTTTCAACATAAAGATTGAGTTTTCCCAGTTAAACAGTTGAGAATATCTTG
>JAEDJV010000112.1 GCA_016296165.1 Oscillospiraceae bacterium
ATGCCATCGCTGATAATGCTGATAAGTTTTCGCATATAACCAGTCTTTTTGTAGGTGACATGGATTATGAGGAGTGCGAGATATCCTGGATTATGCAGGGGGATTACAGCAGAATCTGGGAGGCAATGCCGCAGCTTAAGGAGATCACTGTCAAGGGCAGCACAGATCTGAAACTCGGAAAGATAAAGCACAGCAGCCTTGAGTCACTTACAATTATATGCGGCGGCCTTGGTTCTGATGTTATTAAGGAAATTGAAGAAGCCGAGCTCCCTGAACTTAAGAAGCTTCTTATTTATATAGGAAGCGACAACTACGGATTTGACGGAGATGCGGATACTGTAAGAAGTCTTCTCGCAAATTCAGATTTTCCGAAACTTGAATACCTCGGAATAGCGGACAGCGAGATTCAGGATGAGCTTACAGCTGTTGTGCTTGACTGCAAATATATCGACAGTATAACAACACTCGATTTGTCTTGCGGAACTATAACGGACAAGGGCGGCGAACTTCTTCTTAAAAAACTTCCTGAGTTTAAGAATCTTAAAAAACTTGACTTGTCATACAACTACCTTTCAGATGAGATGAAAGATAAGCTTACTGCTGCTGCACCGGGCGTTGAGATGGATCTTTCTGATTCTCAGGAGGCAGAAGAGTGGGACGGAGAGTTATGGCTCAATGCAATGGTGACAGAATAATTCTGCTTGGGAATAAGGGCAAAAGAAAATCTTATTTTGAAAAAGCTGTTTCAGAAAGCGGGTTAGACTATAGATTTTACAGCCATGAAGAGCTTGATATTCTTCGGAAAAATGAAGATCTGTCATCGGTTATACTGAAGATTGATCCGCCTGTGACGGACAGCGTAAGGATAGATGAGCTGAAAAATTTTACTGACAGGTACATAAAAATGCTTGGTACGGTTTCACAGCTGCCGGTGCTTGAACATTTTAATTCACCGGACGCTGTTGCTGCACTTCTTGACAAGAAAAAATGCAAGCAGCGGCTTATTAATGAAAATATCCCTGTTACTCATATGTATGACAGGGAGTTTTCATGTACCGATGAGCTGCTTGAGTTTATGGTTGAAAACAGTATTTCGCAGATATTCGTAAAGCCACTTACCGGTTCGGGGGCGGCCGGTGTGACCGCAGTGAGATTTTCACCGTCGAGAAACAGTCTGATAGCATATTCGTGTGCTGCAGTTGATAACGGTAGTCCTGTGAACACAAAGAAACTGACCAGATATGAAAACAGGGAAGCAAAAAGACTCCTTGATGTACTCCTTTCATTACCGTGTATTACAGAAAGATGGCATGTCAAATCACGCTGTAACGGATACAGCTATGATCTTCGTATAGTTATGCAGGACGGAAATGCTGACTATATTCTTCCCCGTCTCTCCAAAGGTCCAGTCACGAACCTTCACCTGAATAATCACGCAGAATACTATGAAAATCTCGGCCTTGAAGATGCACTTACCGGGGAGATTACCGATATATGCAGGAGAGCGGTTCGCTGTTTTCCGGGACTCAGAAGTGTGGGTATAGATGTGCTTATCGAAAAAGGCAGACCATATATTATAGAAATGAACGGACAGGGAGATCTTATTTATCAGGATATTTTCAGTGAAAATATTATATACAGAAGTCAGGTAGAAATAATGAAAAAAATATTTAAGGAAAAGGAGAAAAGTTATGAGTGAAATACCATTTTCAGCTTTCAGAACAAAAATGAATCAGAAGGACAGCTCTGTGGATATGTCAAAGGTTGTGGGAAGTCATGATATATTATTTATCTGTCTGGACACACTAAGATATGATGCTGCAGCTGAGGAGGAAAAGAACGGCGGAACTCCGGTTCTTAACCGTTACGGAGCATGGGAAAAACGTCAGGCTCCGGGTAATTTTACATACCCGTCCCATCATGCGATATTTGCCGGATTTCTTCCGATGAAGGATGAGGCAAAGAGTATTGCTGAGAGTAAACCTCTGTTTATGGCAAAGGGAATTAACAGAAATCTGCCGCCGGATATATATGAATTTTCAGGCGGAAGTATCCCGAAGGGATTAAGTGAGGACGGTTATGACACATGGTGCGTAGGCGGCGTGACATTTTTCGATAAGCGTTCAGATATAGGTAAAGTGTTTCCGTCGATGTTCGAAAAAAGCTGGTGGAATCCGTCTTTTGCCTGTCCTGTAAAGGAAAGCGTAAAGAATCAGGTTGACTTTATCATAAACAGACTCGATAAGGATGCAGATGACAGAAAAATCTTCATGTACCTGAATGTCTGCGCTATACACTATCCGAATAATTTTTATCTTGAAGGCGAAAAAAATGACTGCCTTGAATCACACAGAGCGGCACTCAGATATACAGACGAACATCTCGGAAGACTGTTTGATGCATGGAAGGAAAAGAGAGGAGATACATTTGTGGTATGTTTCTCTGATCACGGCACATGCTATGGTGAGGATGGTTATTCATTTCATGCAGTAAATCACCCTGCAGTAAATACCGTTCCGTACAAGCATTTTTTCCTGTAACATTATGAACAGATATATTCAGTATATGTACAGCTATCCGCACAAGACTGCGTACAGAAAACTTGAGAATATAAGTTTCAGAGACTATGTGCATACACTTTCCGGAACGGGGCACAGCCTGTATCTGCACATTCCGTTCTGCGAGAGCAAATGCGGTTACTGTAATCTTTTTTCCGTAACCGGTCTTACGGATGATTTTTTTGAAAAATACACTTCTGCAGTAATAAGGCAGATAAAGCAGTTTGGTGAGATTATTCCTGCTGATACTGTTTTCGAAGATATTACTGTGGGAGGGGGAACACCCCTGCTTATGAATGAGCATTTCCTGGGGCAGATCTTCGAAAATATTTTCAGATATCTTCCGGTAAGAGAGGGCGGCAGTTTAATTATCGAGACAGCACCGGAGCAAACTACGGAAGAAAAAGTGCGGTTTCTGAAAAGTCTGGGTGTTACCAGAGTGAGTATGGGGATACAGAGCTTTGATGACAGTGAACTGAGATGGCTCCGGAGATATCATTCGTCTGAAAGTGCACTAAGAGCAGCCTCAGTTCTCAACAATTCCGGATTCAAATGTTTGAACTTTGATTTTATCTACGGACTTCCTTCACAGACAGAAAGAAGTCTCATCTCATCTCTCAGTAAGGCACTTGAGTTTTCACCTGATGAGATATTTCTTTATCCGCTTTACATAAAGCACGGAGTAAAGCTTATGAGTGAGAAAAATGTACCTGATCCGGAGCATACTTTCAGACTGTATGAATGCGGAAGGAGATTTCTGAATGATAATGGATTTTTTCAGAGTTCAATGAGAAGATTCACAAAGGAGAAAAATACTTCATTTTCAGAGTGCGGAATGAAGAGTTCGCTTTCACTTGGGTGCGGCGGAAGAAGTTATCTCGGAAATCTTCACGCATGTACGCCCTACAGAACCGACAGATGTTCGGCGGTGGCTGAACTTGAGAGTTTTATCAGTACGGAAGATTATATGAAAATAAATCACGGGATTATTCTTGATGATGATGAGCTCAGGAGAAGATATGCGATAAGACATGCATTTATTCTTCCGGGAATAAGTACTGAGGTTTACCGGGAAAGATTTAAAAGAAAATTTACAGATGATTTTCCGGTATTTAAAAAATGGATACAGGAAGGATATTTTTCTGAAAAAGACGGTATGATTACTTTAACTGAAACCGGTATGGGACTTTCTGATATGTTAGGCCCCGAGCTTATTTCGGAAAAAATAAAAAACAGAATGCTTGAGTGGGAAATAAAAAATGGATAGAAAAACGGTGGTGTACAGAGGAAGCTTAAAAAGCTGCAATTACAGATGCTCATACTGTCCGTTCTCAAAACACCGTGCACTGAAGGGTGAAACAGAAAAAGACAGAGAGGCGCTGCTCAGATTCTGCAATAGTATTAAAGAGAGAGCAGAGTCAGAAAACATAGGTGCTGTTTTTATTACACCTTACGGAGAAGCGGCAATATATGAGTATTACTGGGATGCAATGGCAGGGCTTTCACAGACTTCATCTGTTGAGTATGTTGGAATACAGACTAATCTTAGCTTTGATGTATTTCATATGACAGGAAGGTTTGAAAAAGCCGGAGGCCTGAAAGAAAAGCTGAGATTATGGGCTACATTTCATCCGGAGATGACTGCTGCGGAGGACTTTGCTGAAAAATGCAGGATACTTACCGGTATGGGTGTCTCTGTCTGTGCGGGTGCAGTAGGTGTTCCTGAAAATATCAGGCTGATAAAAAACCTCAGAGTGCTTCTGCCACCTGAGGTATATCTGTGGATTAATAAAATGGACGGACTCGGACGCAGTTATACACGGGAAGAGATCAATGCCTTTCTTTCTGCTGATCCGTTTTTTGAAAATGAGCTGAAACTGCATGCAGCTGATCCTGATATGTGTGCCGGAAGGTGTTTTGTGGAATCAGAGGGAAATGTGCATACATGTAATATAAGCAGAACGAAGTCTGCAAACTGGTATGATTCTGCTCCGGAAGAAATCTGGTCGCCTCTGTGCACGAGGAAGATCTGCAGCTGTTATCTTGCATACGGAGGGAGAACAGACTTTGAAAATCTGTTCGGCAGTTACCCTGTTTTCAGGCAGCCGTTCAGGGCAAAAGCTGTTTTCTGTGACATAGACGGAACTATAATCAGAACCGGTCAGAAGGGACTTTCTGAAAGAAACCGTGCCGTTCTTCAGGCTGTATCGCAGATGTGTCCGGTTTTTTTCGTGACATCGCTTCCGTATGAAAAAGCTGTGTCTGTACTGAAGAATGATACTGATATATTCAGCGGCGGAGCATGTGCGTCAGGCGGATATATTTTTATAAAGGAAAACGGGGATATAACTGAAAAAGTATTCCCGGCAGAAGGCATTTCCTCTTCGGTCATCAGGAGAATATCTGAAGAAAAGCATGCAAAAGTTAAAATTTTCAGATACAAAAAAGAGATTTACAAAGTTACTCTTTACAGGAAACGGGGAGATGACTGGAGTACTGAAGAAACAGAACAGATATCTGATATGATTTCAGGAAAGGTGAGGGTATTTGCCGAAAAAAACTGTCTTCAGATAGTCTCGGTTAAGGCCGGTAAAGGCAATGCTGTCAGAGAGATATGCATGCATACCGGAATTTCACCGGAATATACGGTGGCATTAGGAAATGATACTGAGGATCTTGCTATGAAAGAAGTCTGCGGTTTTTATAAGGAAATAAAATTATGACGAAGAAACTTACTGAGATGTCCGTGCTCACAGCAATTGCTCTGATAATATTTACTGTCGAATCCCATATCCCGAATCTTTCCCCGATACCGGAAATGAAACCTGGTCTGGCAAATATAATAACGGTCTATGCCGTATACAGATTCAGCCCTTCGGAAACAGCCCTTATAGTTGCTGCAAGAATCATACTCGGCTCAGTATTTACCGGAAATGTTTCAGTAATGCTTTACAGTATGTCAGGTGCGGTACTGTGCCTTGCGGGAATGATACTGATAAAGAAGATCATTCCTGAAAAATACATGTACCTCAGCAGTATAGCCGGCGCAGTTCTTCACAATACCGGCCAGCTGATCGCCGCTGTTTTCATTATGCATACAACAGCAGTTATTGCATATTATCCTTTTCTTATTATTACAGGGTGCATATCAGGTCTGTTCACCGGGTTGTGTGCGCAGTATGTTGTTTTACGGGTGAAGAGGTGATGCGGGGGGATTTCTGCATTTATTTCTTCAAGTGTCATCTCCGGAACGACTCTTGCTTCATTGCGTAATGCATCAATAACTGTCTGAGCTTCTATCTGAGCTTTTTTTGATTCAGGTAAAGATGTAAATACAATATATATACTTCTGTAATGATTATACAGATCAGGATTGATTTCTATATACTTAGACTTATTTTTTTCATACTGAGGTTTATTTTTTCTATACTCAGGTTTTATTGTATCTGCAAAGAATATATGCTATAATAATACCAATGGATACTGTTAAGAAAGGGAGTTAATCTTATGAGATATCCAATAAGCATACAGACATTTAAAACCATAATAGAAGAAAATTATGTATATGTAGATAAAACGGACCTTGTATATAGTCTGGCACAGGAGCATGTATGTTTTCTGTCACGTCCTCGAAGATTTGGAAAATCGCTTTTGATAAGCACGCTTGATTCATATTTTTCGGGTAGTAAGGAACTGTTCAAAGGACTTAAGATTGACTCACTTGAAACTAAGTGGGAGAAATATCCGGTTTTCAGAATTGATTTTGCAGATGGAGATTATACTGACTCTGATTTACTTCAGAAAAAACTTGAGGAGTTTGTCGAAAGCTGGGAGGCTGAATATGGAAGAAGTGAAATATGTACAACTTTGACTGGTCGTTTCCGATATGTTCTTGAGTCTGCTGAAAAACAGACTGGACTCAGAGCCGTAGTTCTTATTGACGAATACGACAAACCTTTACTTGATGTAATGGGTACTGAACTTGAGGAGAAGAACCGAAACATACTTAAGGGTTTTTACGGCACATTCAAGGCATCAGATGAACATCTGAGATTTGTACTTCTGACAGGAGTGACAAAGTTCAGTCAGATATCGGTGTTTTCAGGGTTTAATCAGCCTAACGACATAAGTATGGACAGTAAGTATGACGCAATATGCGGAATAACCGAGGAAGAACTGTACAGTTATTTTGCTGAGTCAATTACGAAGATGGCAAAGAAGAAGAACTGCACCGAAGAGGAAATAAAGCGGTTATTGAAGAAGCAGTATGACGGGTATCATTTCAGCGAAGATATGCTTGATATATACAATCCATTCAGTATAATAAATGCATTTGGAAAAATGAAGATATACAATTACTGGTACAGTTCGGGTACTCCGACATATTTGGTAAAACTGCTTGAGGATCATAACATTAATATGCAGAAACTGACTTCGGGGGAATACGAACGGGAATATTTTTCAGACTATCGTGCTGATACTGAAGAACCTCTTGCAATGTTATATCAGAGTGGTTATCTGACAATAAAGGGGTATGATGATATTGACGAAGTATATAAGCTGGATTATCCGAATGACGAAGTCAGGAAAGGTTTTGTAGCACTTATAGCAAACAGTTATTTCAGAGTTAAGACAGGCAATGAAAACTGGGTACTCGAATTAAATCGTATGCTTAGAAAGGGCGACCTTGAGAGTGTTCGTGATGCATTCACAGCATTTCTTTCATCGATTCCGTATGAGGCAAACAAGGATGAGAGAGCAAAAGATTTTGAGACACACTTTTCATATACATTCTATCTCATATTTCGTTTACTCTCATGTTACACAACTCTGATTGAGAAGCAGAACAGCAAAGGCAGGGCGGACGTAATAATTGAGAGTGATGATTACATTTACATTTTCGAGTTCAAGCTTGACGGCAGTGCAGAAGAGGCACTGGAGCAGATTGAAAGACAGCAGTATGCACTCCCGTATCTGAACGACAGAAGACTTATTCACAGGGTAGGGGTAAATATCTCCAGCGAGAGCAGAACAGTATCCGAGTGGCTGGTCAAATAAATCGAAGGAGATTAGAAGTGGAATAAAGGTGCAGATACTGCAATTAAGCAGATAAAGGATAAAAGATAATGCACAGCTTTTTTACGATACAGGATACAAAAGAATGTTAGGAGCTCTGGGCTATGACAATGACATGAAATACGCTCTTGTTGTAATGCATATATTTTTACCTGCTATATTTCTGTTGTATCTTATTATCAGCAAACGAGCTAAGAAATTTTAATTGATTTCTTAGCTCGTTCATTTTTTATTTCGTTTAGGTATCTATTTTACAATTTTCTCAATCTGGCATTCATGCTTTTTTCTTTCCTTGTCATAATTAATACCAACAAGCAGTATTTCTCCGCTGAATGCCATGAGTTTATCGGTATAATTCCTGTCTTTTATCTGACTAATCGCACCTTCAACAGTTTTATCATACTTAAGCTCAGCTACAATAGCAGGAGCATTAACACCTTTGCGTGGTATGAACGCCAGGTCAGCGAAACCTTCTCCTGAAGG
>JAEDJV010000113.1 GCA_016296165.1 Oscillospiraceae bacterium
GCATCCATCATAAGCTATGACGCAGCGTAAGAGTCAAGTGTTTTTATGAAAAAAAATAGATAAAGAAACCTGCTGAATAAACAGCAGGTTTGTAAGTTTTATATTGATATCAGAATCCGAGAACTTTTCTAAAATCTACATCCATCTTCTCGTAAAGTGCTGTAGCTTCTTCCTGTGTTGAACCTGTTGTTGTGTAGTAAACCTTAATCTTTGGTTCGGTACCGGAAGGTCTGATGATAACAGTCGCATTATTTTCAAGAGTAAATGCAAGGACATCAGACTTAGGAAGAAGGATTTCTGTTACTGATCCATCTTTCATATTCTTTGTTGTACTAGCCATGTAGTCAGAGAATTCAATGAGTGAAAGACCGCCAACTGAAGCAGGTGGATTTGTACGGAGTGAAGTCATAATTTCCTTCATTCTTTCCATTCCTGTGATGCCTTCACATGTAAAACTCTTGAGCATGTGCTTGTAAACACCATATTTTTTATACATTCTTTCTCTTGCTTCGATAAGTGTAATTCCGCATGTTCTGTAGTAAGCAGCCATTTCACAGATAAGCATCGAAGCCACAACTGCGTCCTTGTCCCTTACGTATGAACCAGCAAGATAACCATAACTTTCTTCAAAACCAAAGATATATCTGTTTTCCTCACCCTTTTCTTCAAGGAAACCAATCTGTTCACCGATGAACTTGAAACCTGTAAGAACATCAATAAGCTGAACGTTGTAGTTTTCTGCGATTGCTGATGCAATCTTTGTTGTAACGATTGTTTTAACGGCTACCGGATTCTTTGGCATTGTTCCGAGTTTTGTTCTTTCTTCGCAGATGTATTCGAGGAGCATAGCACCAACTTCATTACCTGTGAAGAGAACATATTCGTCACCTGAAGGAACTGCGATACCAACTCGGTCAGCATCAGGGTCAGTAGCAAGAAGAAGGTCAGGTTTTACTTCATATGAGAGCTTAAGACCAAGTTCAAGAGCTTCTCTGATTTCAGGGTTTGGATAAGGACAAGTTGTAAAGTGTCCGTCCGGATTTTCCTGTTCCGGAACAACAGTAATATCGTTGATACCAATTTTGTTAAGGATAGCTCTTACCGGCTTGTTGCCTGTACCGTTAAGAGGCGTATATACAACCTTGAGACCGCTGTCCTTAACCAAATCAGTATGAATACCCTGAGCAATTACATTCTTATAGTAGTCTTCAATAACTTCCTGACCGATATAGCTGATCATACCGTTCTTTAATCCGTCTTCAAATGAAATATGTTTAGGACCTTCGAACATGTCTACACTACTGATTTTATTGATAACAGTATTTGCTACATCAAGTGTAATCTGACAACCGTCAGAACCATATACCTTGTATCCATTGTATTTTGCAGGATTGTGGCTGGCTGTTACAACTATACCAGCACTGCATCCAAGCGCACGAACTGCAAATGAAAGCATTGGTGTAGGCATAAGCTCGCTGTATATATGAACCTTGATACCATTTGCAGCAAGAACGCCTGCAGCGGCTTTTGCAAATACATCAGACTTTATACGGCTGTCGTAAGCAATGGCAACACTTCCGTTTTTATATGATTCATTAACATAATCAGCAAGTCCCTGTGTTGCACGACGAATAGTATATATGTTGAGTCTGTATGTTCCGGCACCAATCTCACCTCTGAGACCACCTGTACCGAATTCGAGATCTCTGTAGAATCTGTCTTTTATGGCATCAGAGTTTCCCTTTACTGAAGCAAGTTCCTCAATGAGATCCTTATCTTCAGTGGCTTTCTGAGTCCATAGTGTGTATAACTGCATCTCATTCATAATTAATTACTCCTCTGATAAATCTTTAATTTATATTTCTTTACAGATTATTATAACATATTATTTTATAATTTTAAAGCTACTTTAATGATTTTTTTTGGATATGATATGTGCAAATTTTGACCTTAAAGGAATACAAATTTATGAATTTTAAACAATTATAAATAAATCGATGGAGTATGAGTCCTGTATATGATATAATTAGTACATTAATCAAACATAATTTGAATTTTAACCTGAAAGGATGTATTATATGAAATTTGACGGAATAATATTTGATCTTGACGGGACTCTTTGGGATTCATCGGAGGGAATTTGCGGAACATGGCAGAAAGTACTTGATGAATATCCGTTTATCAACGAAAAAATAACTCCTGCAAAGCTCAGGGCGTGTATGGGACTTCCTCTTGATGAAATCGGAAAAAAACTCTTCCCGAACCTGACAGATGAACTCAGACATGTACTAATGGATAAATGCTGTGAGCTTGAAAACGTATATCTTACAGAGCATGGCGGAAAACTATATCCTGATCTTGAAAATATTCTTGAGAGACTTTCAAAAAAACACAAGCTGTTTATAGTAAGTAATTGTCAGAGCGGATATATAGAAAGTTTTCTGACTTCACACAAAACTGCAAAGTATTTTACCGATATAGAATGCATAGGAAATACAGGCCTTTCCAAAGGTGAAAATAATAAACTGATAATTAAAAGAAATTCAATAAAAAATGCAGTTTATGTAGGAGATACTCAGGGAGACGCCGATTCAGCAGAATATGCAGGTATCCCGTTTATTTATGCATCATATGGATTTGGAAATGTAAAGGAATATGATTACATTCTTAATACTATAGGCGATATTGAAAAACTTGAATTATAAAAATTAAAGCTCATCACCTTACAAGCGGAGATGAGCATTTTAATTATTTAAGTTTTGTTCTTTCTGCAATGATGTCCATCATTTCACCCACGTTTTTCATAGTTGATACTTCTTTCATTTTGAATTTCATTTTGAAAGTACTTTCAACTGCGCTGATAAGATTTATGTGTTCAAGGCTGTCCCAGTCTTCGATATCATCAGCAACAGTATGAGGTGTAATGACAACATCATCAAGGTCAAAAACTTCCTTAAAAACTTCTGTGAGCATAACAAGTATTTTTTCTTTTTCCATTTTAATATCCTCCGTTGTTATATACTTTTATTGATTTATTTCTGTTTTCATATCTGGAAATATCAAGTACAAAAGAAGAATTTTCATTTTCATCTTCTGAAATCCTGCTGAATCCAAAATCAGTGAACAGATTTTTTACCATATTGTTTTTGGCCGTTTTATAGTAGTAACCGATAATTTGTCTTATGCCTTTTTTTATGCATATTTCAACCAGTTTATCCAGCATGGCGTATTCCATTTCTCTTTTCAGGACACGACAGCTCATAAGCCAGAGATCTATGTGAAGTTCGGTTTCTTTTATTTCTCCGATAACAACGGATACTATTCCGTTATCTCCGAATTTGTCGCAAAGTCGTCCGTATATTTTTATGTACCTGTCATCTCTGAAAACTGATTCCATTTCACTTTGTGTATAGCGGCGGGTTGTAAGGTTAAACTGATTGCTCTTGTTTGTAAGCTGTACTATTCTTGCGAGAGATACTTCATCAAATTTATCAATCATAGCGGTCATTTCCAGACTAAGAAGATATTCGCTGTAATCAGAGAATTTCTTTTCTGCACATGACCGTTTTAAGTTAGCCTGATACATTTCATTTCTTTTAATATCATCAGTTGTGTATGAGGTCAGTTCGAAATATGCATTTCTGTCAATTACTTTTATGTAATCTTCAACGCTGGTTATCTCCGGGACGGCAATGCCTTCTATCTGCGCCGAAACAATACCTCGTTCAGCCGGATTATCATCTACAAATACAAAACTGTCCGGCAGTATGGAGATTTCTTGAGCTATTTCCTCTATATTCTGATCTTTGTTATTCCAGTTTGCCTTAATAACGACAAAATCTTCAGGGGAGAGAACAGAATCAGGATGTTTTAATCCGTCAATTGCATTTTCCATGTCATTTTTTGAATTAACGGACAGAAGTACACCGAGTTGTTTATGATTTTTGATATATGACTGGAATTCAGTATAACCCTCAGCAATTCCTGTTTCATGACCGATTTCTATCCCTTGCTGACCACTGTCTCCGACAACTCCTCCCCATAATGTATTGTCCAGGTCAAGAACAAACATTTTTTTGTTTTTTCCGTATATGGATTTGATTATATTGGCAATATTAAATGCAAGTTCAGGAATTGCCTGAGTTGACAGAGCATATTTGTACATATACCATGCGCCTGTGTCAGACCATTTATCCAGCCCGTACATGGCGGAAATATAGTTTATATCATTTATATAAAAATTATCATTTTCACGTGCATACTTGTAGAATCTGTCGTTCAGACGGTTTATAAAATTGATTTTTCCTCTGTAGTCACTTGCATCACTGTTTCCAAGAAATCTGTAAAACGGCATTTCGAAGTTATTCTGAATAACAGGGCAGCCAAATTTATTTTTGAGAGCAGTCCACACTTCTTCAAAATGTTTGTACTGGGCGTTCAGCATATCATCTGTTTCGCTTTCCGTCGCAGACATTTTTACAGAGAATTCTGTAATATTTCTGTTGGTAGTGTGAATGTAGATTATATCCGGTGAAAAATTGTCAAGTTCTTCATTGCCGAACACAGCATCCTCCCAGTACTGAGCATACTCTGACTGATAAAATTCAGGTTCGATTCCGTAATTCAATAGAAAAAGCTCAAGAATATTTACTATTTCATTTGTGGTAGAGCCACCCAGAACGGCAATTTTCTTTTTGATTCTGCTGCCTGATTCTGCGAGAAGTTCTTTTTTTATGGAACGTTTCTTTTTTAGAATGTATGAATTGTCAAAAGGATAGGTAAGTATTTTCATTTTAAACTCCTAAAATTTACTGGTTTAATAAAGTCTGAAGATTGTAGTAATTTGAACCTGTTGCAGAGAATGTATTCATCGCAAACAGCAGATCTGTAGCATTGTGTTCTTTCATAAAATTAATAATGTTCAGATCAAAATATCTCATATCAACAACAAAAATATTTTTGAATGAACCTGTAAGGAATGGTACAAGTGCATTTCCGTAGCTGTCTTTGATTATAAAGAGAGTACGGTCATTAGGTGCATCTGTTTCAACGTGAACAATTTTTTCATCGCCACCCATAAAGGTACAGTATAAAGAAGAACCATATGCTTCAACAAGAAGAGCCCCCTCGTACTGATATTCAAATCCGGTGGAGTAGTACCTTGTAGTGTATTGATTTGAAGGCCTGTAGAATACAAAATCTTCGGGGTTTTCGTTAAGTACGGAAGCTCCGGAGTATCCGTAAAGCGTTCCGACATATCCGGGAACTGTAACTTCCTCATACTTTGAAATATCTGCAAACGGAACGCCGGCCTTTTCAGCGAATACCTGAGCTGCATAATATGCCCCGCGCGCCTGCCAGTGGTGATCTGTTCTGGAGTAGATGTGTTCACTTCTGTGTTCTCTGAGTGCCGGAATAGTGTTGACATCAGTAACACCAACAAGATGATTTTTTATATTTTCAAGGTTTTCTGCTTCATCTCCATGTGAGATATCCGAGCTGGCCGGCCAGTAAAATGACATTGCAGTAGGGCACACCATGGAAAAGACATTTACGGAATCCCCTAGACGAAGCTTGTATTCATTTACTATGGAGGCGTATTCAACACCGCTTTCAAAACTGCCGTAGTATATCGGAATACCGCGGTTCTTATAAATCATAATATTATTGCTAAGCTCACCGGCATCTCCCGTATCGTCCTCCGGGATAGGCGCAGGAGGAGCAGTGGTCACAGCTGCAGTAGTTTCTGCTGGTGCTGTGACTGATTCTGAAACATCAGATATTTCAGCAGAGCTTACTTCTGTAATTGTTTCTGATTGAATTATATCTTCTTTAACAGTAGTCACAACTGCAGGATTCTGGGCGGAGTTTCCGGATTTGTGTTGTCCGGAGGAAGGCTGATTACTGTTTACTGAATAAACTTTCATACCATCCAATTCAATTCCGGAATAATCTTTTATTGAGGCAGCAAGGTCTTTGAACTTTCTTCTCATAGGAACGGTATCATTGTAAAATTCAGCAATACCTGCAGTATATTCACCACTCAGAAGAGATTTTACTGAAAATTCAGGAAAAGCAGCAAGAGTTCTGTTCTCGGTTTCAGAAACAGTAGGTCTTTTTCCGAATGTCAGAAATGCAGAAGATGATACCAGAAGTACAGAGAATACTGCTATGTTGATTCTGGCAAATCTTTTCAGCATTATATCACGACGTTCTTCGATAGTGATAACCGGTTTCGGTATTTCAACATCAATATTAATTTTTTCAATTTCGTTTGGAAAATCAAAATTCATTTTCATTATTTATCACCTGATTAGAAACGGAAGTATAGGAATGGGTTATTTGTGGAGTCCACAAGAAGTATGCTGCTGACAATTAACAGTGCGGCAGTATAAATGATTTTTGCTGAATTAAAGAAAAATATTTTTGCCGGTGATGAATTATTGTCAGTTTCAAAGAGTTTTTTAACAGGGAAACAGGCAGCAAGGGCAATAATAATAAGAAAAATATTATTCATAAATGATATTCTGACAGAATCATCTATAAAAGCATTATTATTTAATCCAACCAGATTTTTAAAGAAGTGCAGAAGATTATGCCCGTCTTCAAAATAGAAAATTCCAAATCCGACTATAATTACAATTTTGTTGTATATATGTTTTACAGCAACAGGAATTTTCTTCATTCTCTTCTTTCCAATCAATCTTTCGATAAATATAAAAAGTCCAAAATACAATCCCCAGAAAACAAAGTTCCAGCTTGCACCATGCCATAATCCTGTACAGAACCAGACAATAAACAGGTTAAGTGTTGGAATTCTCTTTCCGAAAACAGGAATATAAAGGAGATAATCGCGGAAGAAGGAACCCAGTGAAATATGCCATCTCTGCCAGAACTCGGTAACATCTTTACAAAGGAACGGATAGTTAAAGTTTTCGTTAAAATGGAACCCTAAAATACGTCCCATACCGATAGCCATATCGGAATAACCGGAAAAATCAAAATAAACATACATTGCATACAAAATTACAGCATACCATGTCCCTGTAACAGATACATATTCAACATCAGAAGCAAAGAAGGATTCTACAACAGTATAGAGGTTGTTTGCAATAATAACTTTTTTTGAAAGTCCGATTACTATTCTGATAATGCCGTCGCTGATATCTGAAACGGAGATATTTCTTACAGCGAGTTCATCTTCTATATCACTATACCGGACAATAGGACCTGCAACAAGCTGCGGGAACAGGGAAACGAACATGAGAAATCTGAAATAATTCTTCTGAACTTTTACAGTATCCCAGTAACAGTCTATTGTATAGGACATGGCCTGAAAAGTGTAAAAACTGATACCAATCGGAAGCGAAATATCAGGATTTTGCAGATTTAACGAAAACCAGCTGTTCAGGTTTTCGACTATAAATCCACTATATTTGAAAATCATAAGCATTCCGATGTTATATACAAGTGATAGTGCAAAGCAGATCTTAGACAGAGGTTTATCTCTGAAATAGTCAATAACTCTTCCGCACAAATAATTTATAAGTGTGCTGAGAATCAGGAGCCATAGATAAACTGGTTCCCCCCATGCATAGAAAAGCAGAGAAAAAATAATTAGAATAGTGTTTTTGTTTTTGCTGTTTTTAGAAGCAAAATAGCAAATTAAGAAAACCACAAAAAACAGATAAATAAAAAATAAACTTGAAAAAACCATGATAAAATACCTTCAAACTGAATAATAATCTATTTAATACATATACTATCTTATTTTACAACGTTATACGTCAAAAATCAAGTGAAAAAACTAAATATCCATAAAATACAAAAAAATATTTTCGAAAAAATTTTAAAAAACTATTGACAAACATAAAAAAAGGGAGTATAATAAAAAAGCTGTCTGACGAGGACGATTTGTAAATGAGAAAATTCTTCAAAAAGCCTTGACAAGCTAACCACAACATGGTATAATGAAGAAGTCCATAGAGGACAGAAACAAGTATCTTGAAAATTGAACAATGCACTAAATGAAACCCTTGAAGATTCCAAGAG
>JAEDJV010000114.1 GCA_016296165.1 Oscillospiraceae bacterium
AAATTCTATTTCTTTGAGAACACGAAGATCAGGCTCTGCGTATTTTATTATTATATCTGAAAGTTCATTTCTCTTTTCTTCTGTAATTTCTTCAGCTTTCATAACAATATTCAGCATTTCCTGCCTGATATCCTGACATCTCGCAGACCAGTACACAGCTGATTTTTCCGTTATAACTGCTATAGCCTCATCATTTGTTTGCGTATAGTCATCAGTCAGAATAGAGATTATTTTATCAGCTGTAATTCGTTCAACGTTTTCCTGGGCATCTCTCAGATCAGATGATTTACCAAACGACGATTTTACCATATTCGAAATATCTTTCACAGAGTTTCCGAGAGAACTTATCCCATCATCAACAACAGTTGATTTAATTTTACTGCCGAGGTTCTTCCAGGATTCACTCTTAACAGACTGCTGCAGAGCAAAGTTTGTTTCTGACTTGACTTCTTCTGTTACTTTTGCATCAAGATCCTGAAGTTCAGAAACACTGTGATGTTTACATACATCAGGTTTAAGTTCAGCCATTTCCTTTTTGTAATTGTCAAGATAAATATTACTGAGTTCTTCATTTCTGGATTCAATCTTTTCAACAAATACAGCTTTTTCAGTATCAAGCTGCCTTTGCCTCTGATTCTTTGATGTTTCGAGATTTGCTTTTTTCTCTTCAATACTTTCAAATGAAATATCTACTACTCTCCGCAGGAAAAGAAGAGACTGCCAGCATTTATTGTATGAAGAATATTTTTCTGCAAACGAATTAATTTCATTTTCAATCCAGTATAGTCCGCTGTTTGCATATATGAGATTTTCAGCCTGCTCAGACCTGGCAACGGATTTAGCTTTTATCTGCTCAGAGAGAATATTAAAATCATAAAGCCTTGTATAATAAGGTGAATCCGGATCATTATAATCTTCTGAAGTTGTTCTGTATATCTTTCCATAATACCTGTTTTCGAATTTACCCTCATTTTTTGATCCCAGTCCAAGAATAGAAGATACAAAATACAGACCTTCAGAATAAATATTTTTTGGAATCGCCTGATTAAGAACCACTTCCTCAGAGAAATGTTTTTTGTCAAGATTAGCAACATCAGCCTTATTTACAATAATCATTGTGAACCGGCTGTCAAGTTCCTCCATTTCCTTTATTTCGTTACAGAGCTTATCATTGTCAACGCTGTCAAGTGTATTGTATTCCGACACATATAGCGGAATACCATTAGAAAGATTCGCCATAGCTTTTTTCAGGACAAGAATATGCTGATCATTTGTAGCAGAATTTGATCCTGGAGTATCAAAAATCACGTATCTTTCGGCTTTTTCTCCAAATACTCCGTTTGGATTAAACGGTGTTGTTATCTGAATGATATCATCCAGTAATTCATCATGAGTTTCCTTATCATAATAATTGATTATCTCAAGACATTTTGCAAGACGTTTAACCGGATTCCATTCCTCAACAGCCTGCATAGCTTCATTAAATTTTACAAAGAGCGGTGAAGTACTATTGAATGAAAAAAAATTGTATCCATCATCTTCAAAATGCAGAACGCTTTTGGTTCCATTATACAAAAAACTTATTGTGGCTTTATTACAGCTGTCAGAGGGACGAATTTCATGTATTTTAGCAGTCAGAGATTCATCTCCGCTTGGTAATACTTCATAACCTATAAGTGCATTAATAAATGTGGATTTACCAGAACTGTAATTACCTACAACGCAAAGCGGTATAACTTCTTTTGATACATCATCAAACTTTTTACGTTCCTTAACTATTTTTTCTGTATCACGTGCAGTTTCAGTTATCAGTGGTCTCATAAGCTTAAAGATATTCTTAACATCCGGAAGAATATCACGGGCATTCTTAAGCCGAAGAGCAGACTGACTTACTTCTACTCTGCTTTCATAATATTCTGATGAACATACAGATTTTAGTTCATCAAATTCATCTTCTGTTCCTTCAAACACAATTTCAATTTTCGATGAAGAAAGCTTGTAATCTCTTATGATAATATCTACTATCTTCTTTACTTTAAAAGGGAAAAAGCTGTCAGTATATTCTGTACACAGAAGTTCACTGTTAGCGTCATTGTGTAAATTAACCGGAATCCAGTCATCTCCCTGCTCATCCCACTTTTTATATGTAATCTTATTTTTATACGGGTTGCTTACAATTTTAATTTTTGGCATTTTTAAACAAATCCCCCAATCCATGTATCTATCAGTTTCATTATTCATGTTTAAAAAAAGAACATTAAATATACTATAATTTTATCACCATATAGCAAAATTGTCAAGTATATTAAATAAACGCACCTATAATATATTTGTTTTTACTAAACGGCAATAATTTCCCCGATAAAATATATTCTAATATTCCTGTCATTTTAATCTTCTTTCCCACACCTCCATTCTATCACCCTCCCACCCGACAATATAAAAATGCATTCCACCTCCTCCACCTTGACAACACAGACCAAATATCATATAATTCTCAGTATACACCCCAAACAATAAACCAGCGAGGAAAAGAAATGAATAACGACAATATCATACCGGAACCGGAACGTGGTGCCATGACGGAAATCATCTTCGATACCACCTGTTTCAGTGAACCGGCAGATCCTTTCAGTGCAGAGGATGTAAATAAAGCTATTGAGCAGGCTGTTGAGCTGGATGAACGTCCTGTGTTTCTGGAAGGTCTGTCCGAAAGGCTTAACCGGCTTGGAATCAGATGTGTTGCTGATGACACAGATATAATCCTTAAAGAAATGAAGAACAGGTACAGAAATATTCTCGGAAAATCTATGCCAAAAGCTGTAAGGAACTGGATCGGAGGTACAACGCCGGGACTTACAAATCACATAAATAACTACGATATCTGCTATGCTCTTGAAATGGATTTTCATCAGACGGCAGAATTCTTTCAGAAGCATTTTCTGACTCTTCCCTGGAACTGCAAAAATAAAACAGATGCAGTATTTCTATGGTGTCTGTGGCATAAAAAACCTTATTCTGCTGTTCAAACAATGCTTGAGGAAACGAAGTGTTTTGTATCTCAGGAAAATGTACATACATCCACATCGCAGATACTGGCAAGTATTATTTCGGAAAATGATGAAGAGAAATTTCTGAAATATCTCTCCGGGCACTGCTATGAAAATGAGCAGCAGTTTCAGATGGCCAGAAATATTATTAAGAAGGAAACGGAAACGGTAAAAAAGATTATCAGCGAAGATGAAGCATATAACGTAATTTCAAAAGACAGGCTGAACAGCCTTACGATTGAAGCAATACTCGGATACAGATATCAGGGCTCTGAATCTCCAAGAAACAGAAAATCTCTGAAGAAACTTCCCGTACGTTTTCGTGAATCACTTCCGAATGACGTTACTCTCGGTAAAATACTGAATGATGAAAAAGCATCCTATGAGACACTTCGCAAGACACTTATACTGCTGAAACTGTTCACATTTTACTACGATGCAGAAAATACGGATGAAAATATAATAGCTCAGAATCTGATGGATTTTTATGACGAACTTAATCTGGTGCTTTCGGACTGCGGATTTGCACGCATTTATCCGGCTCACCCATTTGACTGTCTGATACTTTACTGTGCAAATTCCTATGATCCGGTACTTACTCTCAGTTACATAAATGAATTCTGAGAATGCATTTTTATAATTCAGAAATTCAATAACCTATAATAATCATGAAGGGAGGATTATGACCGTGGATATTATATTACATGAAGGCGCTGTGATCACCTCCGGTGAATGCACATACCGGATACTAAGATGTGTCGGACGCGGTGCATCGGCTGTGGCGTACATGGCCGAATGCAGTTCATCAGGAATTACCACCGCCTGCATACTTAAGGAATACAATCCTGCAGGTCTGGCTGTTTCAAGAAATGAAGACCTGTCACTCACCTGCAGCAGCGATGAAGATTTCAGAAACGGTATGAAAAGGTTTCTTCAGTCAGGTTACAGACAGAATGAAATTCGTCAGAGAACAAATATGCGTAACCAGACTCCGCCGGTAAGCAGAATTTTTGAAGCAAACGGAACAGCATATATTGATGTGACCTGCTACGACGGAACTACACTTGATAAACTCACTGGACTTACTCTTGCGGAGTATACGGAAATTCTTCTTTCAGCTGCCAAAAATGTTTCTGCCTGTCACAGTTCCGGATGTCTGTGTCTTGACCTGAAACCGGAAAATATCTTCGTGATGCTTGATTCCGTCGGAAAGCCTGTTACACAGCTTGTGGAATTCATTGATTTTGACAGTGTGCGTACCGCAAACAGTACGGAAAAATATATGTACTATACACGTGAATGGGCTGCACCGGAACAAAAGGATTCCTTTTCCTGCTCGAAAATCTGTGAAGCAACGGATATCTATACTCTCGGTGAGCTTGCATTCAGTATTTATTTTGGGAGGCATTCAGAAGATTCTGAACACCGGGGATTTTCAAAGTATGATTTTGAAAAATGCAGGAAGGAATACAGAGCAGTACTTGCACGGCCTGCTGTACAGAAACTGCTGACAAAACTTTTCAGAAACACGCTCAGACCGTCAGTGTCAAACCGTTTCTCATCGGTAAATGACGTTATTGCAATATTTGAAAAGCTTACAGAAGAAACTGAAAGAAAAGATTTTGTTGTGCCTGTTCTTCCACGTACATCACCTTTCTTCACCGGAAGAAACAAAGAAATAAACTTCATTTCTGAAAATCTTGAAGAAAATGGTCTGGTATGGCTGTACGGAACAGGCGGAATCGGAAAAAGTACGATTGTACGAAACTATATTCACCGGAAAAAATCCGAATATGATATTGTAATTTATCTTGAATTCAACAACAGCATAATTAGTACGTTTACCGATGACCGACAGCTTAAAATCAGTACGGTCAGAAAATCCCCGGAAGAATCCCGGCAAGAATATTTCAGCAGAAAACTTGAAATGCTGAAGGTTATCTGTGCTGACATGGACGTTCTGTTCGTTGTTGATAATTTCGAAGGTCTGATTACACAGGAGTTCAGTGAACTTATAAACAACGGATGGGATACATTGGTTGTAAGCCGCAGAACTCCGCCTGAAAACAGCTTCATTTCCCTTGAAGTTACAGCAATATCAGAACCCGAAGATATATTCAGACTTATCAGCCTGAATCTTGGAAGAGGACTTTCAAACAGGGAAAAAGAGTCCTTCAGTGAGATTATCAGACTTGTTGAAGGTCACACACTTGTACTTGAACTGATTGCAAGACAGATAAAATCTGAAAATATCAGCGTTCAGGAGGCACTGGAGCTTATTGAAGAAAATGGTTTCTCTAAGTTTTCTGATGAAAAAATCAGCAATTACAAGGACAACAGTGAAATATATGATACTCTCTCTGATATCATTTCTGCCCTCTTTGACAGAGGTGATATGAACGACAGATTCACCGTATACATGAAAATTCTGTCGCTTGCTGATTCCCGCGGACTGGATTGCTCAATTATACAGGATATCATAAAGCTTGAAGACAACAGCATTTTAAAAAAGCTTGCTGAAAACGGATGGATATATGAGGGAGATGTAATCAGAGTCCACCCTGTAATTGCAGAGACTGTCCGTCAGTGGCCATGGCCGGATTCTGAAAGAGATATTGATGTAATGAAATACCACAAACGAATAATCTCCGTTTATGAAAGCATGGAAGACTATACACAGATAGTGAAAACTTCTGAACTCGCTGATGCCTATGCAGATCTCCATGAATCCGGAATCATAAATGCCATGGCACTTGATATGACGGGTTCGTTCTATGAGGCACTTCTCGGCGGAGCATATGATTCCTGTGATGAAGAAGATATAAAAATCATTAATTCTCTGAGAGAAACAACGTTTCTTGCCGTCAGATACGCATCCGCTCCTCAGAACACAGAAGAAACAGAGCTCCTGTGTATGTACCTGCAGTCACTTGCCTCGGTGTATATTCGGACATATCGGGATGGTGACGAGGAAATCATTAAGGAATGTATTAACCGTTCACGAGACCTGACAGATCCTGAATCCCAAAACTATAAAGATCTGCTCTGTACTTTTATGATGGTTAATGCCTGGTATTTTACTGCAATAGAACCTGATAATGAAAAAGTACACGAATACATCGAAAAGGCGGCTGTTCTTGTAGCTGAGGCATATACGAATGCTCTGGAGCTTATTGATATATTCTATATTCCGGCTGCCAGCTGCTGTTTTTCGCTTGGCGAATATGAAACTGCGGTTTCGCTGCTTTCCAAAGCAGCCAATATTTGCCGGTCGCATATGGATATACTGCAGTACGTCGACAAACTGGCTGAACTCCTCAGATGTCTCCTTGATGTGTATTTCGAAAATGATGACCATGAAAAATGTACTGAACTAATTTCTGAAATAAATGAAATTAATGAAAAATACAGTAGTCAGGGAATTTACAGGGAAATCAATCCTGTAATCACAGAAATGTATTATTCAGAATAATAGAAAACCGCAATCCAGGGTATTGTTTTTAACAGATGGAATGCATTTTTATAACCTCAGCTTTCTGTATGCTATACTGTAATTACAGAAAAAAATTCATACAGACTAAGTTCTGTGGGGAGGTTATTTTATGGATGATAAAACATTGCAGAAAGAAGTAAAAAAAGAACTCAAAAGACAAAAGAAGAAAAAATATCTCGGTTGCCTGGTGTTCATTGTAATCGTAATTATCATTGTCGCGATTTTATCCGGAACCGGAAGATCTGAAAAAAACGAACCTGACACTATTCCGGAATACACAGATTCTGCTCCTTCATCTTCACCACAAAATGATACAAAACCAGCTGAAATCCAGACTGAACCTGCTAAGACTGAACCTGAAGCTGCTGACGAAACATTACCGGCAGAAATTCAGACAGAGATTTCCGTGTCTTCAGAAAGTCAGGAAAGTTCAGATGATGAGATGTCACTCGCTGATATAAAGGCCGCAATAGAAAACGGTGACCTTAGTCTTGTGGATCCTGAATTCAAGCAGCTGATGGATGAGTATGAAAGCTTTTATGATGATTATATCGAATTTATGGAAAAGTACAATTCGGACAGTACAAATATTATAAACATGATGGGAGACTATAGTGAAATGATGACAAAAATGGCAAGCTGGTCAGAGAAAATCGACGCCATTGATGCTGATTCCCTCTCTCCTGCTGACAACGCATATTATCTGCTCGTTACAATGAGAATTGAGAAAAAGCTTATCGGCAGCATATATTAGTCCGGAAACAAAACAAGGTTATACAGAATCTGAAAATTTCTGTATAACCTTATTTTCTTATTTACCATCCTGCATTAAGAATATAAAAAATCACTGCAATCTGCGTCAGCATAATAAGCGGCAGTCCAACTGAAAAATAATTCTTTTTGGTTTTGTGATGAAACAGGTGCATAGATATAAATCCACCTACAGAACCGCCGATAAATGAAAGCCCCAAAAGTGTAACTATCTTTATCCTTGTTTTATTTTTTACCGCCTTAAACTTATCTAAAGCAAATGCAATGAATGTCACAAGATTAATCGCCGCAAAATAAATAAGCAGCCATTTATTTTCTATAAACGGTTTCCATATTGAATATGTAATTGCATCCGCCCGGTGTCCTTTTAACATAAGTATTACCACAGCGTAAATTACCAGCATACATATCGCCAGTACTCTTATCATCACATTTTCCTTTTCAGTCTTCCTGTCAAAACACAGAATTGAAAGCAGAATCCCTGCACTTCCGCCTGTCATGGCAATTAGTGTAACTACCGAATCCAGCTTTTTTTTAGCTTTTAGATTTATCAGGTAAATCAGAAATCCCAGTACGTTAATTATAATAAAATAGTATCCAGTCTTACTCATAATTTTAACTCCGTTATTACAAAACTGTTTTTGTCATCGTTTCTGAGGCTGCCGGTCTGTCTTATGTTTTTTCTTCTCTCAGATATTTCACGATTGGTTCTATATACTTCTCATCTGAAATATCAT
>JAEDJV010000115.1 GCA_016296165.1 Oscillospiraceae bacterium
GGGATATATTTTATGCTGGAATGATATGTGGAACGGTGTTGGAACACTTCTCGGAAGAATACAGGATATTTATCCTGAAGTTTCTGAGGAATGCCGCGAGGCTATTGGCAGAGGTCCGTATGAAAAGCTGGACTTCTGGTATATGCAGGCTAAGTCGATAAACGCTGCAATGGCCGGTGATGCCGGAAAAATCACACCAGCCGGCTACTTCTGGCTTAACACATGGGGATCAGCACGTTACAATACCGCTGCCCAGTTTACAGCACTTGTATATGACAAGTACAATAAAGGAAAGGACAAATACAATACAGCAAACAAAGACTACACATTCTCCGACTGGGCACTTGGACAGATGGAATACATACTTGGCGACAACCCGATAAACCGGTGCTATATCGTGGGGTACAGTGAAAATTCCGTAAAGTATCCTCATCACAGAGCTGCCTCCGGTCTTACCATGGCGGAAGACACAGGAAAACACAAGCATGTTCTCTATGGTGCGCTTGTAGGCGGACCGGACGTGGAAGACCAGCATAATGATGTCACAAAAGACTGGGTCTACAATGAAGTTACCATCGACTACAACGCAGCCATTCCGGGAGCAGCAGCCGGTCTCTATGCCCGTTACGGTACACCTGATATGAAACCTGACGAAAACTTTCCGCCTGAAGAAGAAACCGATGATACAGAGATTTTCTCCGGAGACAACTTCTGGGTTTCAGGATACTGCTCAGATCAGGCTGAGAGTGACGGTGCAGGTGCAACAAAGCTTACTTTCTTTGTGAATACGGACTCTCTTACTCCTCATACCGACCTCTCGATAAGATATTATTTTGATATATCAGAGTTTGAAAACTACAGTGAAATTCCGCCTTCATTTGTTCTTCAGAAGACATATGACCAGGTTCAGACCGAAGTTGACGACAGAGAAGCCGTTCTCTCAAAACCTGTTCACTACAAGGACAATATCTACTATGTGGAGATCTCATGGCCGGATTATGCGATAGCCAACTCAAATAAAAAATACCAGCTTATTATTGGTATGTACTACGGAGACAACTGGGATTCTTCAAATGATCCGAGCCGCAAGGGCATAAAGGATATCGGTCCGGAGTATGACGAAATTGTAGGCGGTGTTGAACTTGCAGAAAAATGCGAATACGTCTGCGTATATGCTGACGGCGTTCTTGTCGGAGGAACTGAACCGGACGGAACACAGCCTGAAAAAGTGTACAAAGGTACGCAGGCTGTAAGGCTTGTTCAGCATCTTATGGGTAAGAGGGAGCTGGAGGATGATGTTAAGGTGATGTTTGATTTTAATGAGGATAAAAAGGTTAATATAACCGATCTTATTATTCTTAAGAACCTCATACCTGGTAAGTAATTCGTATTTGTAAAGGTTCAGGGGCGGGTTAGTTAAAGGGTTATTTAAATTAGTTTACGTTGTACGGCTAAGATTTAAGTTTAGCATAATACCTTTGTTTGCAGGGCTTTGCGGTCGAGCTCTGCACTCCCTTCGGTCGCCTGCACCTTCGCTATTGACCTTTGGTTTATTGTGTGGTATAATTGATTATATGAATTCAAATATTTGCGTTCTTTATGTTGTGTTCTCCGGAGTGGGAATACGACATATATTTTTGGAAAATAATTTAAGTTAAAGGATAGAAAAATGCAGTTTAAAAAGATTACTATTATTACCGGTGAATATGGTTCAGGGAAAACCAACCTTTCCGTAAATCTTGCCTGTGAGATGCACAAACTTGGAAGTACAGCCATTGTTGATCTTGATACGGTAAATCCGTATTTCCGAACCGCTGATTTCAGGGATGAACTCACAGAACAGGGCATCGATGTAATCACACCTGAATATGCAAATTCAAATCTTGACATTCCGGTTCTTAACTTTGATATAGAACGTATCATACGCACTCATGACCATACGGTTATTGACGTTGGCGGTTCTGATGCAGGTGCATTTGCCCTCGGAAGATATAAAGCGGTGATTAATAAGTACAGCGATGATTATGATATGCTGTACGTTTACAACATGTACCGCACAACAGACGTTTCGGCAGAAGAAACTGTTACTCTTCTGCATGAAATAGAACGGGCCTGCTCATTAAAATGCACAGGTCTTGTAAACAACCCAAACCTCGGCTTTGAAACAACAGCCGAAATCGTTGAAAATGCTTCTGGATTCTCCGAAGAGATTGCACGGATGACAGGACTTCCTGTAATTTTCAGATGCATACCGGAAACACTCACTCCATCAGACAACGACTTTCCAGTAAAAAGAAAAGTTAAGCTCATCTGGGAATGATCCGGATTACAGATAACGAGAAATTTTACAGCAAAAGAGGCGAAAAAGATGATTAGTATTAATTTTGAAAGATGCAAAGGCTGCGGAATCTGTGTCTCAGCATGCCCTAAGAAGATTATTTCACTCTCTGAAGAGAAACATAATCAGAAAGGTTACTACCCTGCTGTTTGTACAGACAATGAAAAATGTATCTCATGTGCACTATGCGCTATGATGTGTCCTGACTGTGCAATTAAAGTTGAAAAAGGAGAATAAAAAATGGAAAGAGTTCTTATGAAAGGAAACGAAGCACTTGCTGAAGCCGCTATTCGTGCAGGCTGCAAATGTTTCTTCGCATATCCTATAACACCTCAGACAGAGGTTGCTGCATATCTTGCAAAAAATATGAAGAAAAGAGATATCACATTTCTTCAGGCAGAAAGCGAAATCGCTGCTGTAAACATGGTTCTCGGCGCAAGCTCAGCCGGCGTGAGAACAATGACATCAAGTTCATCACCTGGAATCTCACTTAAGAGTGAAGGTGTTTCATACCTTGCAGGTTCTGACCTTCCTGCAGTTATTGTAAACGTACAGAGAGGCGGCCCGGGTCTCGGAAGCATTCAGCCTTCACAGTCAGACTACTGGCAGGCTACAAAGGCTCTCGGTCACGGTGACTTCCAGCTTATCGTATTTGCTCCTGCTTCTGTTCAGGAAACAGTTGATATGACAATCAGAGCATTTGAAGAAGCTGACAGATACCGTATGCCTGTTATGATTCTCACAGACGGCTTCCTCGGACAGATGATGGAACCTGTTTCATTCTCTGACGAAGCACCTGTTATCGAAGAAAAAGACTGGGCATGTTCAGGTCACAAGGGTGAAAGAAAGCACAACATCATAAACTCACTCTTCCTCCAGCCTGATGATCTCGAACACTCTGTAAACGAAAGATACAAGAGATACGATATTATCAAGGAAAAGATTCACGACGCTGAGATTTACAAATGTGAAGACGCTGATATCGTTCTTGCAGCTTACGGAACAACAGCCCGTGTTGCAAAGTCAGCTGTAAATCAGGCAAGAGAAAAAGGCATCAAGGCTGGTCTTTTCAGACCAAAGACACTCTGGCCTTTCCCTGTTGAAGAATTCAAGTCAGCATGTACAAATGCAAAGACTGTTCTCAGCGTAGAAATGTCACAGGGACAGATGGTTGAAGATCTCCGTCTTGCACTCGACTGCAGAATTCCTGTAGAATTCTACGGAAGACACGGCGGTAACATCCCTTCACCTGCTGAAGTTCTCGAACAGATAGAAAAGATATCAGAAAGGAGCCTCTAATAATGGCAGTTGTATTTGACAAACCACATGCACTCTGTGATGTACCAACTCACTACTGTCCTGGATGTACACACGGAATCATCCACAGACTTGTTGCTGAGGTTATGGACGAACTTGGAATAGAAGGTAATTCAGTGGGTGTATTCCCTGTAGGATGTTCTGTTCTTGCATATAATTATTTTGAATGTGATATGGTAGGCGCTCCTCACGGAAGAGCACCGGCTGTTGCAACAGGTGTCAAGAGAGCACGTCCTGACTCTGTAGTATTTACATACCAGGGTGACGGCGACCTTGCTGCTATCGGTACCTGTGAAACAGTTCACGCAGCTGCAAGAGGCGAAAATATCACAGTTATCTTCGTAAACAACACAATCTACGGAATGACAGGCGGTCAGATGGCTCCTACAACAATGCCTGGTCAGGTTACACAGACAACTCCTTACGGACGTGAACCAGAGATTCAGGGCTATCCGGTAAAGATGTGCGAAATGCTTTCAACACTCGATGGTACAGCACTTGCGCAGAGAGTTTCCGTTGACAATCCTGCTCACATTCGCGAAGCAAAGAAAGCTATAAAGAAGGCTTTTGAAAACCAGATCAACAAGAAGGGCTTCTCAATCGTTGAAGTTCTCTCGACATGTCCTACAAACTGGGGTATGTCACCTGTTGAAGCACTCGAAAGAGTACGTACAGAAATGATTCCTTACTTCCCTCTCGGAGTTTACAAGGATGAAGCTGTATGGAACAAAGAAGAAAAAGCTGACTGAAAGGAGAACTAACTAATATGCTTACAGAAACTATAATCTGCGGATTCGGCGGACAGGGTGTTCTCTTCACAGGAAAGCTCCTTGCATACGCCGCACTTTACGAAGGAAAGGAACTCTCATGGATGCCTTCATACGGTCCTGAGATGCGCGGAGGCACATGTAACTGCTCTGTATGTCTCTCAGATGAACCAATCGGTTCACCACTTGTAACAGCACCTGATATCCTTATCGCTATGAACGCTCCTTCATTTGACAAGTTTGAAAGTACTGTAAAACCTGGCGGAATCATTTTCGCAGACAGTTCAATCATCGAGAGAAAGTCTGAACGCACAGACGTTACATGTTTCTACATTCCTTCAACAGAACTTGCAAAGGAAAATGATCTTCCGGGAATGTCAAACATTATTCTCCTCGGCAAGGTAATTAAAGAATGCTCAGACAAACTTGTTGGTATCAACTACGATATGATTGTTTCTGCATTTAATAAGATTATTCCACCAAAGAAGGCTGCACTTGTTGAAAAGAACATTAAGGCACTTAAGGTTGGATTTGATTACAAGTAATATTTAAAATTTTATACAAAAATGGTGTATCCTGTTTTATCAGATTACACCATTTTTTTGTATTAAGATATCCTTTTTAACTGTTCCGCCGCTTTTATCTTATCCTCTCCAGATACATATCATCGTGTGTACATCTGCCATTGCAAAGCTCAAGCATGTCTATTTCACGGTAAAAGGTCAGTCCGTTTTCTCTGAGTATTGAATCAATATTCTGTCTGTCCTTCGGAATAATCCTGTCAGTAACCCACATCATCGCAAAGTCATTTTTCAGTTCCCAGTACCCCGCTTCGATATAGCAGCGCACAAGTGCCGGAGGATTTTCTTTAGCAATGTCTATATCCTCACGGAAAACCACCCTGAACTTCCCGGTTTTGTCCGAATAGTAAAGTTTCCCCCAGGTCTTTTTCCCTTTCTGCCTTTTATGATGTATTCTCTCATTTGATTACTCCTTTGAATTTTAAAATATTATAACGATATTTTAATATCCCCCAGTCAGCTTCGCTGACAGCCCCCTTTTCAAGGGGGCAAAAATTACTGCGCCAGGGGGTTAGTCACGGGACACTTTCACTTCTGAACAGTTACTGTTGTTTTTATTATAACATTGTTCGCCTGTTTTGGCAATATAAAAAATCAGCTGCCGGAGAGCCGGCAGCTGAAAATTATGTTATTAGTTTATTACCTCATTGAATTTCTGGATTGGTAATGTTTTATTACCATCACCAAAATCTCTTATTTTATTTCTGGCTTCACCTGTATTAAACCAATTTTCCAAAAAGTTGAAATCATAATTTTTATAATGTTTATCTGGTAAATGAACCTTTGAAATATGCATATTATTGTTATAATATCCGATGTTATAAAAGCATCCGTTCCACATATCATTAACTGAACTTCCAATATATATTTCTCCACTGAAATTATCGTATTTTCCATTCGTGTTTTTAAATGCATTTTCAGCTATTACATTAACATTTCCTCCTATTTTCAATCCATTAAAGTGACCATATGCAAAGATATCAATTGTTGGATATTTTCCATCAACTAAATCTCCACCAGATCCTAATGCACCTGGATGATTTTTATTTGAACCTCCAAGAATAACAAGTTCAGGAGCTGAATTCCAAAGTGTTGAACTAAAGTATCCAAAAGCATTTTCGCCCATCTCAGTAACTGAAGAAGGAATGACTAATTTTCTTTCGTATCCTTCCGGAAGATTTCTATAGAAATTATTACATCCATAAAATGCTTCCTTTCCTATTGACTTTATTCCTATGGAAAATGCTGGTTCAAATTTCAGAACTCCGTCAAATCCTGTACAGTTTTTAAACGCCGCTTCCTTTATAGTGCCTACTGATTTTGGAAGGATAAGGCTTCCTGTAAACGTACAGTTTTCGAATGCACTCTGTCCGATTGTTTCTACTCCTGTGTATGTCTTATTATTGTGTGAAAATGCGACATTGCTTTCAGCATATTCTATTGACAAGTTTCCGTTAAAAGTACAGTTTTTAAATGCATTATCTCCAATAACTGAAGTATATTTTGGGATAGTTAATCCACCTGTAAACTTACAATCTTCAAATGCACTATTCCTTATTTCATCCACACTCCAGTTTTGAACCACATTTGTATTTAACATTCCTACATGACCGGTTTCGAATGATAACGTTCCATCAAATGAATTACCCTGAAAAGCACCTTCATCGATTATGCTAATTGTACGTGGAATATTAAGATCTCCGGTGAATCTCTGGTTTTTAAAGGCGTTTTTGCCGATATATGTCTTGCCAGAATCACCTGTGCCAAATGTTAGCTTGCCATCAAAACAATTATCACTTGATCCAACGCTTTCCGCACTAAAAGCAAGTTCTTCAATCCAAATGACAACATTACTGATATACAAGTCTCCTGTTATATTGGTATAATCGTATCCACTTGTTTTATCTGTCATCATAAATCTGTTTTCAATTAACTCAACTGTCCAGCCAATAGAAACATCTTTAAACTTAGCATGATTAAATAAATTATTATCAATTACAGCCAAATCACTTCTTGTTACATTATTAAGCACAGTTTTTTGTATAGTACTTGAATGACCTTCAATATTAAGCAGACCTGGTTCTGTTGTTTCACTTGCAAAAGATTCAAATGCTTTCTCCTCTATAGAATCTACAGATGCCGGTATCCTAAGACCACCAGAAAATTTACTACAGCCAGCAAACGCTTCAGGTCCGATTTTTTGGATTCCATCATTCATCGTTGCTGTCTCTGGGTTATAATCAAATCCAAGAGTAAGCTTTCCGTCAAAACCTGAACAATTATAGAAGGCACTTTTCCATACATAATCAACTGTAGATTCAATGGTCAGGTTACCTGTAAGATTTGAATAGGCACCGTTATTATTATTAAATGCATCTTCAGCAAGGCAGGATACCTTTCCGCCTATTGTTACGTTTTTAAACTGAGCATTGTCAAATATCTGAATTGTCGGATACTTTCCATCAACAAGAGGCGAAACTGATCCGAACGCCCCATCTTTCAGATTAGAAGAACCGTGAATTTTAAGTGCCGGTATTTTTGAAGGATCTCTGGTTGATGAGCACATTCCCGAGAAGGCGTGTTCACCGATTGCTGTAACAGTTTCAGGAATAGTAAATACTGCCTGTGAACCATCAGCCGAAGTATAGTTTGTATAGAATTTCGAACATCCACTAAACGCATTCGCCCCTATAGACACTTCTGGCAGCTCACTAACTGGTTTTTTATCAGCATCTGCTATGTCTGACTGATCACTGATAAGAAGTTCACCATCAAACACACAGTTTTGGAAGGCGTTTGTGCCAATTTCAGTTACACCTGGTTCCAGTGATAACGTTCCTGTTACCTTATTATAAAGTCTGCTCGGATCATTGTTAATGTTTATAAAAGCGTTATCTGAAATTTTATGAACATTTCCACCAATCTTTACATTATGGAACTGTGAACCTACAAATATTTCCCGATTAATCGTGTTACCATTGTCAGAACTTCCGGCCCAAAGTATAAGT
>JAEDJV010000116.1 GCA_016296165.1 Oscillospiraceae bacterium
TTTCAGGTTTCAGCTGCAGTGATAAGGATAAGTTTTTTTCTGAAACAACTCCGGCTGGTAAAGTGGATATAATTTATATTCATGAGAGATCTGACTTTGAACGCTTTCTTCAGATAATGGCTTACAGCTGCGAGCCTGCAAAAGTATCACCGGCGATTGAAAGCGCGGAGATACTAGGGGTTACTAACTGGCGTCGTATTGAAAATCACATGAGTGAATATATCAATAACGGCGGGGATACATGTTCATGGCGTGATGAGCTCAGACGCTTCAAAAATGACAGGAAGAATTATCAGGATTCCTTGATTGTTTTATGGAACAGCGGATACTGCGGACTTACCGGAAAAGATGTTAAGATGAGTGAGGAGATATGGGAGGATGTTTCCCTGAAGATAAAGATATACAGTTCGTGTGCGCGTTTTATATACAGAAGACTGTTTTCAGAGTATAAAAATATCATCTGGGAAGAGATGCTTGCAGACTGCATAGGAATTTTATTTGCGTTCAATACATATGATGTTGTACTTGCAAAAAAAATCTTTGGTGTATCTTCAAAAGGATATGACAGGCGGGGTAAGCTTCTGAATCACATTGATGTATCTGAAGGTGATGTTGACAAAATTGCCATAAGATTATCTGAAGCAATAGACAAACTCGGTATTCAGGTTAAGAAACTTATTTCTTCCGGAATAACAGATTATTATGATGTTCTTTTTAAACTTGAGGAGGATATGAAGATATATACTTCTATTCTTAAAACAAAATAAAAAATATATTATTGAAACCGGAGTTTACAAAAATTCCGGTTTTTTCATTAGAGAAATATTTTTAATCCTTTAATGCACAAATGAGATTTTTCGTGTTGACAAATTGCATAAAAAATGTTATTATTAATATTGAGTAGTATTCCATTTTTACTATAAAATGAAATGCAATTGAAATGGTGTGAGAGGAGTACTTTATAGTATGCAGAACAGCGATTTAAAGCAGAGACTTGAGCTTCTTAAGTCATATTCAGTAATATACGACGGTGCTAATGTAAAAGACACTATTGACACTATTGAAAACCGTATTGATCAGAATGAATTCAAGATAGCTGTAGTAGGTGAATTTAGTGCCGGTAAATCTACATTTATCAATGCTATCGTAGGAAAAGATTTATTAAAACATGCTACTCTTGAAACAACGGCAGCTCTTACATACATTCATAACGTAAAACCTGATGATTCAAGAGTAAATACATGTACTATCAGGTTTGCTGACGGAACAGTTCAGTCATTTGAACATCTTACAGATCTTGAAAAATATACAACTACACAGTCGGATATAGATGTTGTTACTGAAGTAAAGAGTGTTGATATTTATATTAATTTTATTGATGTTCAGGAAGACCTCGTTATAGTTGATACTCCTGGTCTTAATGGTCTTGCCGACAAGCATCGTGAACTTACAGTAGAGGAGATTAAACAGGCACATTCGTGTATATACCTGTTCCCGAAACGCGGTCTTGCACAGACTGATGTAGAATTTATCAAATATATTTCCAACTATCAGAATACATTTATTTTCATATATAACTTCATAGATGAACTTAATATTTCAGAAGGAGAAAATCCTGAAGACAAGGTTGCCCTGATTCGTGAAAACGTAAGCAGATTTGTTCTGGAAAATACCTCAAGAAAGATTCTTACGCATTACTGTGCGATGTCAGCACTTAAGGCACTTGCTGGAAAGGATAAAGATATAAAACGCCTGTATGAAGACGATTTTAGCGACATAGATGAAGAATACAGGAAACAGATCCTTGAAGAGTCTAACTTTAGTGCATTTGAGATGATTCTCAAATCTATAATCAATGATGTTAATTTTCAGAAGAACAGATATATTTCCAACTGTTATACAGTTATGAATCTTATGGAATATATTCTGATGCTCTCAAAGAAAAAGCAGGCTGAGATAGAAAATAAAATCCTGAAGGATCGTGCGTTCAGAGATATAAGTCAGATTAAGCAGCAGAAGATTGTCATGAACCAGAATCAGGACAAAGTGCTTGAGCAGCTTTATGAACTTATCAGACAGCTTTTCGAAGAAAATGAGAAAATTCTTGGAAATGATATTGATGAAAATCTTCGTCTGATTAATGACAATATTACCAATCTTATCAACGGCGAATCAGATTATCCTGCTTTTGAGAGAAAGGTGGAGGATAACGTTTATAAACAGTCACTCCAGAAGATGATAGATCAGTATCAGCTCGAGTTTGATTATAAGAAGGAAAACTGTTTCCAGCTTGTTTATAAAACAATACTTGCACGTATCGATGAATACGGGGATATTATAAGTGTAATAGACAGAAGTAACGCAGAACTAAAAATTTCCGCGGCAATTGACAAGGAACTTGCTGCTGATAATATCAAAAATGACATTAAAAATCTTGAACAGATTGCGGTAAACAATAAAAAATTCCTTGAAGATTTTAATAAGCAGCGTGAAGGTTTCAAGGCAGAGATTGAAAAGATTTTTGCAGAGATTGACGCAAACAAAAACAGGAAAGAAGAACTTATTGCAGTTCAGAGAAGAAAGGAAGCTGCACTTGGTGACAGACCTGTTGAAAATGTAAGCTATATTGTTGAAGAATTTGAAGAAGACCGCAGGGGAATTGCCAGACTGTTTCAGTTTATTATCGGAAAGAAAAAATCCACAAGACAGGTTCCTCAGTATGATGATACAAAGGGACTTGAATGGGATAAGAAAAAACGAGAAATTAAGGATAGTACCGATGAGGAACGTGAAGCTATCAATCGTGAACTTTCAAATCTCGAGGCTAAAAAATGTGCAATTGAAGAAAAGATTGAACTTCATGACAAGGAAAATGCTTCTTATGTAAGAAAGATGGAAGTACTTAATCATGAGATAGCTGCAAAAAAAGATGAACTTGCAATGTTTGAAGAGAGACTCGAAACCGAGTATCTGTCACTCAGAAAAAAACAGCTTAAGCAGGATATTGAAAAATATCTGTTTGAAGGGGAATCTTCTATCACAGCATTGTTCAAAGAATCTCTTGTTAATGACGTAGCTGCAAACTCAGAACTTGTAAGCGGATACATCAAAAAAGAATTTGAGAAGAGACTAGCAGAGAAGAATAGTGTTCTTGACGAGATAATAAACGGAAACCTTATTGATATACAGAACAGGTATAAGAACAAGAAGACAGAAATCGCAAAGATTGAAGAAATGTATAATGAACTTAAGGTGGAATTGGAAAATGAACAAACATCTCTCACAGTTTGAAGATAAAAGGATCGAAACTGATCTGGTCTTAAGGGATATTCTTAAGTTTTATAATGATAACGGATATGTTGCAGAAGGAAAAATAATTGAAGATTTTATCGAGATGCTTCATAAAGAAGAATTTTCTATAGTAATTGTAGGTGAATTCAGCGTAGGAAAATCAACATTTCTCAATGCTCTTATGGGAGAAAAGATTCTTCCTTCGTATTCAGATGAAACAACTGCAACTGTAACATTTCTGCGCCATAAAAACAAGGCTGACAATCAGCAGAAGGGCTGTGTTCATTATGCTGACGGAAGCTGCGAGGATATCGACAGTATAGAAACAGATGTAATCTCAAAATACGTTAGTACAAGAAGCGATATTCCTGTAGCGGCAACGGTTAATCATCTTGATCTGTTTCTGGATTCTCCGTTTCTGGACGGTAATATCACACTTGTTGATACACCGGGTCTTAATGGTACTGCTGATGGTCACAGAGAGATTACAGAAGCACAGATTATGAAATCTAATGTTTGTCTGTTTATGTTTAGTGCAGACAGACCTGGAGGAAAATCAGAATTTGAATTTTTAAGTCAGATAAAAACCAAGGCAAACAAGATTATTTTCGTACTCAACAAGATAGACCAGATAAAAAATACCGAAAACGAATCATGTGAAAAGGTTGCCGAGAATATGCTTAAGAATTACGGGAAGATATTCCCTGACGCAACTGAAATGCCGGAGATCTGGTGCGTGTCAGCATATCAGGCGCTTGTGGCACGTTCAGCTGCAAATCTTTCGTACAGAGGACGTACAAATATTTCCGATGGCGATAAGCAGAAACTTCTTAAGATGTCACGGATGGAAGAGTTTGAAGACGGACTGTGGAATTTTATTACTGATGGCGACAAAGCAAGGAGCAGCCTCATTACTCCTATCTCAAGAGCATCAAGAATGATTGACGAAACACTAAAAAATCTTGAGCTCGAAGCAGCTATATATGATTCTGCGGTAG
The DNA here is from genome assembly GCA_016296165.1 of Oscillospiraceae bacterium. Classification (GTDB taxonomy): domain Bacteria; phylum Bacillota; class Clostridia; order Oscillospirales; family Ruminococcaceae; genus HUN007. The sequence continues at coordinate 4,290 of JAEDJV010000116.1, forward strand.
ATGATTCAGAAGCACGTCAGATAATAGACGAGTTAAACGGAAAGATTGCTGAAACTGAAGGAAAGATGGATAAACTTAAGGCGAGAATATATGCCGATATTGAGCAGTGTTTAAAAAATGTCCTTGACTTTACTCTTACAAAAGTACGTCTTTTCAAAGGCAGACAGCTTGCTAATCTTGAAAGTTATCAGACTACAGAAGAGCTTATTGAACTTGAAAAAAGTCTCCCGTCTATTATTAATAACGGTGTTAGTGCAGCTACTTTTGAACTTAAGGAAAAACTTGTATCGGATATTTCAAATGCAGTCGCTAAATATCTTCCGGATGTTGCGGAATCCGTTCGTATTTTCGTGAGAGAATATGAATTTAATATCTGTCCTGACTGCAAGTACTTTCAGACAGAAAATTCTTTTGAACTCGGTATAGAAAAATATCAGGACAGCGTAAATGCTACCAATGCGGAGATTAATCATTATCAGGAAGAACTTGATGAACTTTCTGCACAGTATATGAAAGCTCTTAAGATTGAAAAGGAAAGAGAAAAAGTCCGTCATGATCTCAATCTTCTCAGGGAAGAAAAACAGCACTATGAAAACGGACTGGAAAAACCTAAGATTAAGAGAGTATATACTACAGAAGAAAAGAGTAAGTTCAGCCTTTTCAATTTGTTTAAGCGTAAGAAGGTTACGGAAACAACAGAATATATCGACGATACGGAAACAAGAGCCTGGAAAAAGGAAGTAGAGATGAAACTTGCCGAATATTCAGAAAAGATTCGTCAGAAAACTCTTGAGTACAATGCTATTGAATATTCAGGAAAATCAAGCGAAGAACTTAATGAAGAAATCCACCTTAAGAGTTCAATTTTATCAGAGCTTCACAAACAGCTTGATGACAAGCGTGAAGGATTTAAAACAAGATATATTCGTGAGAACGTTGCTCTCTATCTTAAGAAAAAGATGTATATCGAAACTTTCTACAATGAAGGAACGAACTCATATTCAAACATTGCTGCCTCTGAACTTGTAAAATTCTCTGATGAGTTCAAAATTAAGCTTGAAGAAATATTCAGAAATGACCTCGACAGGCGTTTTGATCTTATTAACAAAAACATTGAGGCTTTACAGTATCAGCTTTCACTGTCAATGGATGAAAAGACAGAAAAGATAAAAAATATCAACAGACAGATAAGCAATATCAAGGCTCTTTACTACAGGATTGAAGAGCTTAAGAGAGCACTTAACTGCAGTTCTGAAAAAGATAAAATAGCAATTTAACGGAGGAAAATGCAAATGAGAAATATCAGCAGCAGTAATTTTATTATCTGTCTGGGTGATGATGTAAGATACAGATTTGCTCAGGAACTTATGCCTGAAGGACATCTTATTAATACAAACTCACTTAAAATTAAAAAAAGCTATGTTTTTATGCATTCTGATGAAGAAAATGTTATAACTGATGATAAAAAAATCATGGTATATACATCAAAACTTCAGGAAGGAAGAATTATTGAATTCCCGGTGTCAGGAATAGATCTGAAAACTTCTTTTTCTGAACAGGAAAAGGTACGAATCGGAAAAACTATTATTTTTGCTGATTTTCCTTTTAAGAAGGATAACCTGAGATATCTGATTGATAAGATCTGTGCGTCAGCCAAAAATGCAGATATCGATGTTATTCTGTATAGTGAAAAAAGAAGAACAGGATATACTGATATTGAAAAATCAGAGAAAATTATAGAAGAGGCTTACAGGGAATTCGGAAGTTTTGGGGTTGACATTTATGAGTATGCTGCGGGATCAGATAAGACAGCAGTATTTTCAGTAAAACCGGATAACGTCAGATATTTACGAAAAAAATATCAAAAAGAATTAAAAGGTTCACGTTACAGGGCAGAAAACAGATTTGACATACACTATAAGACATTTCTTGAACGTACCTATGAACATTATTTTTCTTTTAATAATCCTGCAGAGTTTTCAAGATATCTGAAATTATTTGAATTTGGAACGCTTCCTATTGATTCTGATGATATCTGGGCGAGTTTCTCAGATGATTTTAAGTCTGTCTATCTTGCCAGAGACTCTGATATTATTAGTGAGATTTCAGAATTTTATCTGGATTATATCTCTGAAATACTCAGTTTCAGACTCGACAAAGAAGAAGATCAGATTAGAAAATATGCAGTTGCTCTTTTTGATAAATTTTTCATGGATCATCCGAAGATTGCTTCTGGAAAAACTGAACTCGAATACAAAGAGATACTTAATAAAAACAACGTGATAACAGAATTCACAAAGAAAATAGACGAGTATTTTCATACACAGCTTCCGCGTCTTTTATACAGTATGGCGAGCATGAAAATAAGCTCAGTTGAAAAACTTCTTAGTATGCAGGAGGGATGAAAATGAGAATAAACTACAAATCAGGAAGATCTGTTAATGCAGGATTCTCTGATAAGGTTGATGCTGAGTTTATCAACAGAGCAGTTTTTAGAATTAACGACAAACTTAATGATAAAGCAGTTTTCTATAAATGCGGACTGGTTTTTCTTTCCGGATGCGACTCCTCGTTGGAAACAGAGTTAAAGAAAATCGATAATTTAACCGGAATGATAGACTTATTATTATTGAAAAATGACATAAAAAAAGCGTTGCTGTATACAACGCTTTTGAAAAAGAAGATGTCAGAATTTATTAATAAAGTAAATCAAATTGAGATTGATTTACCTGTAGCCGGTTAATTTAGGTTTTATTTTCGAAAAATATAATGCAAGCATTCCTTTGAGTGAGTAATCATATGTCAGACAAATTAAGTTGATAAATATCATTATTATGATAATGAAGAAACCGCCTTTTTTACACAGTTCTTCATAAAATTCGGTTATTCCTAGTATTTTTACTGTTATGTAAAATTCAGAAATAATACAGATATTAAATAACAAAAGTTTTGTAATGATTCGGACGGTTGTATTTCGGATTTTTTCGATAAACTGTTTTGTAACAGGATAATGTCCGAACAGGAGGATATACAGCAGAGCAGCCTCCTTGTCAAATGTAATAAACAATGCGAGTATGCTTGTTGCTGCAAAGGTGAGATAAGCCCATGAAGTGTTTATTTCCACAGACATTATCATCATTAAAATACCTGCTATCATAGGAAGTGTAATATACAGAACCGGAAATATCCCGGTGAGAAACATACATATAAGGCACAGCGATGAAATGATACCGCCTAGTGCAACTCTGTAACTTGTACTTTGCATTTTAGGTTCCGGATTCAAAAATGAATCATTGTTCCTTTCTGAAAAGAATGTATTTTAATGATAACATATATTATGATAAATATCAACAATAAAAAAGGGGTTTTATTAATGGGTAATTTAAATTTTGCAGTAATTATCTCCGGTATAGATGAAGAGTATCAGGGGACTATACTGAGTGGAATACATGAATATGCTGAACAGAACAGCATTAATATTGCACATTTTATTGCGTTTGGCGGTGTTCTTGGAAATCAGAAAAATGATATTGGTGAATTTAATATTTATAATCTGATTAATTATGATATGCTTGATGGTGCTATTCTTCTTACAAATACTATTACATCACCTGTGATTGTTGA
>JAEDJV010000117.1 GCA_016296165.1 Oscillospiraceae bacterium
TACGGATAGTTGAGACCCCTCTGGTATCAATGGTGTAGTTTTTCATTTTAGCTATATTTTCAGGGGTAAGGAGTATTTCTTCTGTCTGTTTTCCATCTTTATAAATATAAAGATTCTCTTCTGAATTCTGGTTTTCTCCGATAACACCCATGCGGAAAGATACTTCGTCAAGGTTTTCAACATTGAATGATACTGCTGCACCTGAACTGTATGAAGTGTCGCCAAGGATAAATCCAAGCGTATATTCCTTGCCGTCTACCGTAAAAGTTTTGAATTTGTCTTCACCGTTATAGAATTCTGAACGGAAAGTATCATAATTAGAAGAAATAAAATCTGCAGCTGTCTCATATTCAGGAACACTAAATGAATGTTTAGGTGTAATTTCATCGACAATTATATTGGCCATCGCATATTTTGACTGTGAACCATCACAGTAAATACGCATTGTATCTGCAGAGGAAAGATCAAATTCACACGTTTCAATAGGTTTTTGATATGAAAGTTCTATTTCTTTTACTTCTTCATTATCGAGATAAATGTGGAATACAGCTGAGTTTGTTGATGAATTGTCTACATGACCGAGGTCAAAAGATATTGAACTGAGATTTTCAACGTTAAACGAAATACCTGAACCCGCGCTGTATGAACCGTCCCCAAGAATAATACCCTGATAATACTCTCTGCCCTGCATATTGAAACCATCTACAGCGCTGACTCCATCATATATACTTGTGCGATATGAATCAAACTTACTTCCAAGGAACAATGCAGAGCTTTTGTACTCAGGAATACTTACCGAGTTCTTTGGTGCAAGTGTTTCCGTTACTATATTTCCAAGAGCATATCTTGACTGATTTCCGTCACGTTCTATGCGAAGAACTTTTGCAGATGAAACAGGTATCTCGTAGCCTCCAATTATAGGATTATTCTGGGAAAGTTTAACCTGATCATATTTTTTACCATCAAGATAAACTGTGAGGATTGTTTCACCTGAACTTGTGTTATCCACATGTCCAAGATCACATGTAATTTTATTGATATTTTCTACATTGAGTGAGAAAGCGGCTCCTTCGCTGTATGAACCGTCACCGACTATTATACCCTGATGATAAGATCTTCCATTCATATTAAATGAAAAAACTGATGAAGAACCATCAAACACTTCTGTTCTGTAACTGTTAAAGATATCGTTGACAAAGGCAGATGAGGTTCTGTAATCAGGAACCCTGTAAGTATTTTCCTGAGAAACACCATCAAAAGTTATATCTGCAACAGCATATCTTGAAACATTACCGGTACGTTTAATTCTGAGAACAGATACATTTTCTGTTTTTATCTCATATGGTACAACTTCATTAGGAGATAGTGTTATCCTGTCATCCAAAATACCATCAAGATATATTTCTATATCAGTATCACCTAAGGAAGTATTGTCTACATGACCTATAGTCAGATTAATTTTGTCAACATTCTCAACGTTCACGGAAAACTCTGCTCCTTCAGAATATCCTCCGTCACCAAGGATAATACCATTGGAATATGTCCTGCCAAGCATACGGAATGTTTTCTCAGAATCTGTTTCATCAAACAATTCGCAGCGTGTAGAATTGTATATTTTGTTGATGAAAGAAGCTGATGTGCTGTATTCAGGTACAGTATATGTATGTGTATCATCTGAATCCACAGAAATATCTGCAATAGCATACTTTGAAACAGAGCCGTCTCTTACTATACGCATAGATGAAGCCCCATTAGTTTTAACCACATAGCCTTCGCTTAATTCATCTCTCTCAAGTGAAAGTACATCGTAAACATCTTCATCAAGATATATGGTAAGTTTGTCTGAATTGCCGGATGTATCATCTATATGGCCAATTGAAAATGATATCTGCTCCATACCGGTAACATCAAATGAAATCTCTGCACCGCTGGAATATGAACCGTTACCTAAAATAACGCCTTGTGAATATGTTATTCCGTTCATATTAAAAGTTGTTGTACCGTCGTTCACAATCTCACAACGTGTATTTCCGATGACAGAATCAAACAACTTATCTGCCGCAGTAGCCTCAACGGCAAATATACTGTTGTATTCACCTGATGTATATGAAGACATAGTCCCCGTAAATGCCATGCTTGCCGCCATACTGAATGCAATAACACTTAAAACCTTTTTTCCTGATAAATTCAAAATTAATCACACCTTCTCATAAAATTATATGAAACAATTCTACCATATTCTTTACGAAAATGTCAAGATTCTTCTTATTTTTCTATTGACTTTTCGCGTTTCACATAGTATAATAATCCTAACACATTTTGCACTGCATATAAATCTACAGTACAAACTGAGCAGGCGCTGGAAATATTCCATGTAGCCGGGCCCTGTTGGGCAGCGGATGTTGATAATGATTCAGAAACATCTGTGGGACAGTAGCTTACTAATGTTCCACAGGTGTATTTTTATACCTGAACGGAATGGTAAATCGCAAACAGCAAAATGAATTATCTTCACGGGAGGGTTTTTTTATGAAAAAAGAAAACGAAAACAAAATTAACAGAGAAGAGAAGATTAATTCTACTGACAAGAAAACTGCTATGAAAGTTTCTGTTGTAAGCATACTGGTAAATATCTTCCTTTCTGTGTTCAAGCTTATCGCCGGAATATTTGCACATTCAGGAGCGATGATTTCAGATGCGGTACACTCTGCATCAGATGTATTCAGCACATTTGTAGTTATGATAGGTGTATCGCTTTCAAGCAGACAGTCTGACAAGGATCATCCTTACGGACATGAACGTCTTGAATGCGTTGCTTCGATTTTGCTTTCGGTTGTACTTGCAATAACAGGTCTTGGCATAGGTATGAACGGGATTGAAAAGATAACAGACGGAAACACTTCGGACCTTGCGATTCCGGGAGTGCTCGCACTTGCAGCTGCAGTAATTTCCATTGTAGTTAAAGAAGGAATGTACTGGTACACAAGAGCAGCAGCAAAGAAAATAAATTCCGGAGCACTCATGGCTGATGCATGGCACCACCGTTCTGACGCTCTTTCATCAATTGGCTCATTTATCGGTATATTCGGCTCACGTCTTGGTTTCCCTGTACTTGACCCGGTCGCAAGTGTTGTAATCTGCATATTTATCGAAAAAGCTTCAATTGATATCTTCAGAGACGCAGTTGACAAGATGGTAGACAAATCATGTCCTGATGAAACAATTGAGGAGATGAGAAAAGTTATCACTTCAGTTGAAGGGGTAAAAGGAATTGATGTGTTAAGAACACGTCTGTTCGGAGCCAAAATTTATGCAGAAGTTGAAATACTCATGGACGCTTCATGTACTCTGGTCGAATCACACGATACCGCTGAGGAAGTACATGACAGGATTGAAGAACATTTTCCGGATGTTAAGCACTGCACAGTTCACGTTAATCCGGATATAAATGAAAAATGACAAATCATTAATCCCCTGTTTCAAAAACAAGAAACAGGGGATTTTTTTATTATCTTTTCAACAAATTACAGGCAAAACCTTGAAATATTACAATTAAAATGTTATAATATTATATACAGTGCACATATTATCCGAACATTATTTATTTAATACAGGGGGTTATAATAATGATTATAAAAAAAGTCGCTGCATTTTTAACCGCAGCAGCACTTCTTTCGGGAAGTACAATGTTCACACCTTATGAGATTTCAGAAACCGGTACAACAGTAAATGCTTCTGAATCAGAATATGAAAAAAGTACCCAGGGTTTTGTCACAAGAATGTATAACGTGGTACTTAACCGTAATCCTGACAAGACCGGGCTGGATAACTGGACTGCAAAACTTAATAACCATACTCTGTCGGCAGCAGATATCATCAGCGGATTCTTTAACTCCCAGGAATATCTGGGCAAGAACAAATCAATCGATGAACAGATAGACGACTGCTACAATGCTATGCTCGGTCGCAATCCTGATTCGCAGGGTAAAGCTAACTGGTCCGAAAGAATGAATATCGGGATGACGCTTAATGCAGTGTGCAATGGTTTTGTAGGCAGTCAGGAGTTTAAAAATCTCTGCAGTTCATACGGAATTGAACCAGGCAGCATGACTATGAGTCTGAGTCGCGACAAGAACTATCAGAGAACATACTTTGTATACAGATTATACGAAAACTGTCTCGGAAGGACTCCGGATACAGCCGGACTTGAGGACTGGTGCCGTAAACTCGACAACGGTCTTACCGGTTCAGAGATAACCGTCGGTTTTCTTCACAGCAAGGAATTCAAAGATGCCCACTATGGAAATGATGAATATGCAGTTATCCTGTACAGAACAATGCTTGGACGAGAACCTGATCAGACAGGGCTTGCAAACTGGGTAAACAAACTTAACTATACTGATACAAGAGAAAAGGTTGCAAATGGATTTCTTTTCAGTAATGAATTCCAAAAACAGTGCTCCGACGCCGGAATAAACACAGGAAACAAAATTCCGGAAAAGGATTCTTCCGAAGAATGGTACTTTAATGTCGAAATTCTTCGTCTTGTTAATATAGAAAGAGCTGCAAAAGGAATCCATCCGCTTACTACAAGACAAGACCTTTGGGAAGATGTTGCTATGGTACGTGCATCAGAAATTGTTAAAAGTTTTTCTCACACCAGACCTGACGGAAGCAATTGCTTTACGGCATATGACCAGGCAGGTATCCATTACGGTTATGCCGGTGAAAATATTGCTTACGGATATCGGAGTGCGGAAAATGTAGTGAATGCATGGATGAATTCATCAGGTCACAGGGCAAATATACTTAAGACGGATTTCTCAGTACTGGCAACCGGATATGCACCGGAATACAACTACTCTCAGAACTTTATGTAAAATATAATCTGCAATGTCAGGTGTATATAACAGAAAACATTTACAATCATTTCTGAAAAGAATAATTGTCTGTTTAACTTTAAGGGGATAGGCTATGTCATACAACAACAATGATACAAAGAAATCCTTGCGAAAAAAGATTTTATTTTCATCAATTATAGTCTTGCTGCTACTTGCTGTGGTGATGGGGACTGTCAGCGTGTATGTAGTCGATAAACTGTCAGACTCAAATTCCCGGAAAATGATGACACAGCTCTGTGAAATAGAATCATACAAATTCAACAACAAGCTGAATCTCGTTAAGCATTCTGTAGATATAATAAACGAATATGCAAATGACCTGCAGTATACAAGCGGCATTACAGACATTTGTTCAGATGAATTTGAACAGCATATCAGAGATTTTTCAATTGCAGTTGCCAATCAGACAAAGGGAGCGCTTGCTGTATATCTCAGATATTCTCCCGATTTCACAGGAAGCGGTACAGACGGCTTCTTCTGGACAAGGGAAAGTGATTCCGAAAAATTCAGAGAAACACAGGTAACAGATATTCTCGCTTATAACGCCAGTGACATAAGGCATGTCGGCTGGTATTATGTTCCAAAAGAATCCGGGAAACCATTGTGGATGAATCCGTATTATAACGATGTTATTGATTTACTGATAATATCATATGTTATTCCGATGTATCTTGACAGTGGCGAATTCATAGGAGTCTTAGGAATGGATATTGACTTCGCTGCTGTTGTCTCCGAAACTAATGATATGGATATCTACAGTTCAGGTTCTGTGGAATTTGTGGATCTGAAGGAGAGAATCAGTTATTCTGCAAGCAACAGCGGAGTTATTGAAAGTTCAAGACTTTCAAACGCACTGTATAATCATATTACTACTATTAATAAACTTAATGAACTTTTGGAAATCAAAAACAGTAATGACACTATATCGGTGATATGCTGTGAAAAACTCAGCAATGGTATGATGCTGTATGTTAATGTTCCAAAATCACAGATTGACCGCGACCGGAATTTTCTGGTGATAATTAGTATTGTGATAACGATATTGATATTTATCATTTCAATTTTCTTCATCAGAAGACGAACCATGCATATAGTACATCCTCTGGAAAAATTAACAGAAATCACAAAACAGTACGCCAACGGAGACTGGTCAGCGCAATATATATCTGACACAGATGATGAGATAGAAAATTTATCGGAGAGCATCTCCCAGATGGCAAGGAACACGCAGGATTATATAGAAAGACTAAACACTCTGGCTCGTACTGACACCATGACAGGAATAGGCAATAAAACAAGCTACCTCGAACTGATAGAAAATATTCAGAAGAACAAACACGGAAAGTTCGACAAATACGCAATTGTTGTAATGGATCTGAACCTTCTGAAAAAAACAAACGATACCTATGGTCACGAATGCGGAGATATTCTGTTAAAAGAAGCCTCAAAGTACATATGCAATGTATTTGCAAGCAGTCCTGTTTACAGAACCGGCGGGGATGAATTTGTTGCTGTTCTTTACTCAAATGATTATCATAAAAGAAACGAACTTCTTCAGAAATTTGAAAGCGGAATGAACTACCCTGTGGATGGAATCCCGGAAATTGTTTTGTCAATTGCTTTCGGAATGGCTGAACATACAGATGAAAACCAGGATTATGAGAGTGTATTTGAACTTGCCGATGAAAGAATGTATAAAAAGAAAACAGAGATGAAAATGCTGCGGCAAAACTGAAAGGGGTAATATGAAAAGTATCAAAAAGACATTTGTGCTGACAGGCATCATTTTGGTTTTGTGTATGGGCATCTCGATAGTACTGACATATCTCAAAACCAGAAATCTTATAAGTGATGTATATGAAAATGAACTGCGCGTTGAATCCGCAGTAATCTCGGGGGCTATTGAAAACAGTTTCCTTCGGCCGATAACCGTTTCCGAAACAATGGCAAAAGCTCTTACAATGAATAAAATACTAAATGTACATACCAGAGATGAAGCAAAAACAATGGAGAAGGAAGCAAGTGAATATCTGGATTCTATAAGGAGAGGTTTCGGCTATCCGATGGTTTTTGCCGTCAATGATATGTCAAAGGCCTATTATACCTGTGACGGCATAAGTAAGTATATCGCTCCTGAAACAAACGAAGAAGATATCTGGTATAAGTTTTTTATGGAAAGAGAAGCCGACAGATCGTATCTTCTGGATGTTGATATTGATAAGGTTAATAACTGGGCGCTGTCCGTTTTTGTCAATACTGCAGTATATGATGAACATAGAAAATATATTGGTCTGTGCGGTGTAGGTGTGGATATGACTGAATTGCAGAGATTACTGGAACGCTATGAGAGAATATATAACGTCAAGATTGATCTCATAAATTCAGATGGACTTATACAGGTAGACACAGATGCCACCAAAATTGAAACAGCTTACATAAAAATAGATGATCCTGAACTTTACTCAGACGGCGAATGCTATTATGAAATAGGTAAAAATTCCAACAGAACTATTACTTATATTGATGCTCTAGGCTGGTATCTGGTTGTCCAGAACAACAGTTCATCAATCAGCAATGTGCGTTATCTTCTGATACCAAGCGTAATATGTATGATTGCGGGAATTCTCATTATATGTGTGATATTCAGATTTTCATATAATAATAATAAAACCAGGGATTAAAAAAACGCACTTAGCCTGTCAAAACCAACATCACTGATCTTGTTACTCCTGTTCAGCGCTACATCAATCAGCCAGGTAAAAACTGCAGTATTACTATAAATTGAAAACCGCCGGATTCCGATGCAGTATCCGGCGGTTTTTGATTTTATTCTGCGTTCAGTCTGTCCATAATTTCAGCGAGGTCTCCACCCGGTGCAAATGATTCAGGATTGCTGAGCTTTTTAATGTATTCTTCTTTCTTTTCTTCTGTAATATTCAGACTTCCGAAATCTGTAAGT